>JACREA010000123.1 GCA_016218465.1 Nitrosomonadales bacterium
CAGGACGGCTGGTCGATCCAGGCGCGCATCGAGACCACGATTGCGCGCCTGGATCTGGATGCCGACAAGCGTGTCGGCGAGCTGTCTGGTGGGCAGCGCAAGCGGGTAGCGCTGGCGCAGGCACTGGTGGCTGAACCGGATGTGCTGATCCTAGACGAGCCGACCAATCATCTGGATTTTGCTTCCATCGAATGGCTGGAAGGGTTGCTGAATAATTTTTCCGGCGCAGTGTTGTTTGTCGCGCACGACAGGCGTTTTCTGGATAACGTCGCCACGCGCATCATTGAGCTGGATCGCGGCAAACTGGCGGGATTTCCCGGCAACTTTTCCGACTATCAGGCAATCAAGGAACGGATGCTGGCGGACGAGGCGGTGGTGAACGCCAAATTCGACAAAGTGCTGGCGCAGGAAGAGGTGTGGATACGCCAGGGAGTCAAGGCGCGCCGCACGCGCAACGAAGGCCGCGTGCTGCGCCTCGAGCAGTTGCGCCGTGAACGCGTGGTGCGGCGTGAGAAGCTCGGCAAGGTCGAGATGAGCGTGGATGCCGGGGAGCGCTCCGGCAAGCTGGTGGCGGAACTCGTCAATGTCTGCAAGTCGTACGGTGAGCGCAGGATCATCGACAATTTTTCCTGCCGCATCCAGCGCGGCGACAAGATCGGCCTGCTCGGGCCGAACGGTGCGGGCAAGAGCACGTTGCTCAAGATCATCCTCGGCGAATTGCAGCCTGACAGCGGGCAGGTGAAGCTCGGAACAAAAATTTCAGTGGCGTATTTCGACCAGTTGCGCGAGCAGCTGAATGACGATGCGACGCTGGCCGACACCATCAGTCAGGGCTCGGATTTTGTCGATATCGGCGGGCAGAAGAAGCACGTCATCAGTTATCTCGGCGACTTCCTGTTTGCGCCGGAGCGCGCCCGCTCGCCGGTCAAGAGCTGTTCCGGCGGCGAGCGCAACCGTTTGCTGCTGGCAAGGCTGTTCACCCAGCCTGCCAATGTGCTGGTGCTCGATGAGCCGACCAATGATCTCGATATCGAGACACTGGAGTTGCTCGAAGAGTTGCTGGCCAACTATGACGGCACACTGTTCCTGGTCAGCCATGATCGGGCTTTTCTCGACAACGTGGTGACGCAGGTGATCGCCTTTGAGGGTGATGGCAAGCTGATCGAATATGCCGGCGGCTATGAGGACTGGGTTCGGGTGAAAAAATATCAGACATCCAGTATCACTGCTGCATCTGGAGCAACTGCCAAACAACCTACTTCAACGCAGCCGCGCTTGGCAGTTGCGCCAGCAGAAAAATCCAAATTCACCAACAAACTTAGTCACAAGGAAACGCGCGAACTGGAAGAATTACCCAAGCGCATCGAGGCATTGGAGCGAGAGCAGATCGACGTCGCTGCACATCTTGCCGATGGCACGATTTACCGAAACGATGCAAGGCGTGCCAAGCAACTGCAAATGCGCAGCGATGAAATAGAGGCGGAAATATCGGTGGCCATGGCGCGTTGGGAAGAGCTGGAGGGCCGGTAGGTGGCGCGTGGCGGCGCGGACTTCGTTAGTTGTGGAAAGATGAATAATATTCGTAGCGCTTATGCCAGGCACCAATTTGCATTGGTGCCTGGGCCATATATTACATTGCACTCATTTGCTAACCAGGTTGTTTCTGTTCTCCTGCCGTGCGTTTTGCGCGATAGCGATGCAGTCCCCAATAACCAAACATGGCCAAGGTAATGATGAGGACGGCGACCAGACCGTAGAATACGTAAACGGATTCATGGAGAAAGGAGTCGATAAAGGATGCTTCACCTTTGTCTCCCGTGGTGTATTTTTTCCCCACCGACATGGAGGTCACGTTGTATTTTGGTGACGTCAGTTCGATGAGGGCCGCATCTCCTTTCATGCGTCCCTGGACATTGGGATCAAGTACTGCATCTCCCAGTACCAGAAGATCTTCACCGCTTTCTGCTGTCAGTAATATTATCGTGCGCCCTTTCTTGTACACGGATTCGAATTCCATTACAGCGCCGATACCATGCCCCAAGCCGCTTTGCTGCCTGGTATTGGAAATTGCCGCCTCGCTATCCCAACCGCGTGAGATCGGATAAGGCACATTGGCAACGCCGGTAAATCCCATTGGCGCCGCATCCATGATGGATTTAGGCAGAGACGATGCTTTGCCGATCACGAGAAGCTCGCCGTTCCACCCCTTGGGTTCATCGAATCTGACCTGGGTGCTGAAAAGCGGGAAACCGTTTTTCTGGGTGATCATGCCTGCCACGTTGAGCGCGGTTTCAATCGATGCGGTATCCTGTTCCGGCAAGTAAATCATGGTCTCGAAACCATCAGGCCAGCGGGTGAACGGGAAACCGTTGAGTGCAAACAGCTCGACTTTAGGCAACTCGACAAAATGCGGCATGCTCGGGAAATACAGCGTTGAATTCTCGTAAATGGTTGCGAACAATCCGTCTGCTCGCATCGCATCGCACAACTGAAGCCCCTGCATATTGAAAAATGGCGTGAAACTGATCGTGTTTGCGCCCGGTTTGAATAAATAGGTCGGGATGTCGACTTTGTATCCATCGACATAACTGCCGCCAACAGCATCCAGTTGGATGGCGCGTAGTGGCTTGCCGTTAACCACAACGTTGATCCCTGAACCCGGCCGCAATCCGGAGCCATAAGACAGGTTTATCGAAAGTTTGGCATATTGGTTCTGCTTGATCAAAAAGTCCGCAGCAAGGCGAAAAGACAGGGTGATTGGATTGGGATTTAATCCCTCGAAGGAATACGTAGGCTGATTCAGCGTTTTGAAATCATATATTTTGTCCGCTGTAATCGTCTGACGCCCGCTGTACATACTGATGTCCGACATGCTGAAACCATAGGAACTCAGTTCTCCCGTGCCGGGATAAGGCAACGTCATGCTTGCCAGCGTTTCGGCGACTACCTTGATGGCTGCCGGTTTTTCACCGGTGATGACCAGCAAGGCGTGCTTGTCATCTACCCCGCCAGCGCCGTTAGGCAAATGTGAGATTCTCAACAGGCCCGTATCGGATGAAACTGAGGGTTGCCCGTTCGATGAACCCGAACTGTTGGCAAACTGTTCCGAACCGACCAGCACGTTGTCCATGCCCTGCTTTATCTGGCTGGATATACTGAACTTGACCTTGCGGTAATCAAAGCGCCGGGCGATGCCCGAAGCTGCGATAGCTGCCAGGGTTACGGAGTCCCGATTCGTATTTTCGATAATGATGTTAACGGCGGCTTCCGGGAATTGCTTGGCATCAAAGATCAAACCGGTGACTTCTCCCAGTTTCAGCGGAAGCGGTTTCAAATCGTATTCAATCTGCAAAGTAGAATCCGCCAGGCTGACGTTGGTCCACAAATCGGGTCCGCAGGGCAGTTCGCATTGGCCGCGCAAATAATGCTGCACCACATCGAAATCAAACGTGTTGTACCCCGGCTTCAAGTGCGTAACGGGAATCTGGATGTCGGTCAACGCGCTTGGGTTCTGCTGGTTCAGCTTGGTTTGCGCTATTGGCTCGCCATTAATTCTGACTGTCATCTGCGAGAGATCGCTAAGCACATTGTTCGAAACCGTATAACGCAGCGAAAGAACCGCCTTGCGTATCTTCCACCTTTCAGGGACGGGGATAGACAGGCTCTGTGTGCCACTCGTGCAGCGCATCTCCATGCTGGACAATGCAGTGAACTTCTGTAATGGAAGAGTGACAGTTTCAGCGCGGGCAGCGGCAATGAAGCACAAGAGAGACAGGAATGCGATTGCAGACTTTTTCATGATCGACATATAAAACTCCATTTGTATTTCAGGTTGCAAAAATTTGTTTGGGCGTCAATAGGTAGCGCAGCATTTTCATGTTGCTGCCGTACACGAACTTGACGATTTTCGGATAGGCATACACATCCATGACAAACTCGGTCCCGAACAGGAATTTCCCATCACGCTTGATAGCGCGCCACAGTGTGCATTCGAAGCGATAATCTTGTCCATCTTCGCCTTTAGTGCTGATTACAATAAACTCACGATCTTTTAACGTGAAAGGGGGCGTAACCATAACGCCGATCCCGGTAAGGGAAATATCCGTTATCTGGCCTTGCAGCGTAGCATTCAGGCGAGGGAAATAGACGGTGGCATTGCCATTTGCGTCGATGCGCCGGAATTTGCGTATTCTGCCTCTCTCCAATAACTCAAACAGCGTCACTATGGAAAAATATAAACGGTAGGCCAGCCAACTGCCGATAGCCAGAATCGTATCGCGTACAATCGGGGTGGTGAGGCAGATTGCCGTGAACTTCCATAAGCGCACCATTGTCTGCTTCAAAAACGAGTAGGACCCTACTCTGATTGCCTTGATGCCCATAGCCAAGAAGCGCAGCAGCATGCGAAAGGTTCCTTTGGCTTCCGTTTTACGTTTCCAATTGTCTACCCATCGCTGGCTGTCCCCAAAGACAAAGCCGACCACACTGGAATAAGATGTCAGGCTGGTAATGAATTCGCTACCGCAAAAATATCCCCCCCGGCGTTTGAAGGCGTGATGTATTTTGCACTCAACCTTGTACCCCTGCCCGTAACTGTCTTTGACTTCCAGCGTAGCAAACTCCTGCTCTATTGGCGTGAAGGGCAGGTCGATCTCGAAACCGATACCCGTCAGGGAAACATCGCATATTTTGCCAACGGCAGATGTGTTCATACGGGGGAAATTTACGGTGACAGGGCCGGTTGCATGGATGCGATGGAATTTTCGTATTTGTTTGCGTTCCCAGAATGCACCCAGAGATATCAGTGCCAGATAAAGGTTATATACGCACCAGACACCGGTAACGAGGAGCACGTCGCGCATGATGGGGTCGTCAAACCACCTGTTGATGGATAGCGCCAATGCAGTTATGTTGATTATTATGATGACGAAAAACGGCGCTGACAAAGGGCTGAGAAAATCGCTGTCATTGGTGTTGCCTTTCGGCGTTACCTTGAATGATGGCTTGCGGGGATTCAACAGTACGGAAATGACAGCCGGCAGCAGGAACATCGCCTGCACACATTCATAGATCTCCGAGAAAAAAGGCTGGCGGGTTCCTCCATACAGAAAATCCATCACCACGAAGGTGCTCAGCAGAAACGGAATTGAAAAAGCAATGACCTGCAGCCAGGAAGCGTTGTATGTATTTATTCCCAGAATCAGAAAGGCAGCTGGTGCAATGAAATACATGATGCGCGCAAAGCCGAACAACCAGAACACACATGAATTAAAGTAAGCAAGGCGCTGTGGTATAGATAATTTTTTCGAGAGCAGGGGATTGTCGAGAAGCAGCATTTGCGTCATACCCTGCGCCCAGCGCGAGCGCTGGATAACGTAATCATCGTATGACTCGGGGGACAATCCGCAAATCATCGGCCTGTCGACGTATACGCTGTTGTAGCCCTTGCTATGCAAATTGTATGACGTTTCGGCATCTTCGGTTATGGTGGTACCACAAACACCCCCAACCTCCATCAGGAATTTGCGCCTCAACAATGCGGCAGAGCCGCAAAAATAGCTGGAATTCCAGAAATCCATTGCCGGATGCATCCTGCGGTAAAACATATCGTTTTCACCTGATGGATTGGCGACCCCATCAAGATTTTTTTCCACAGGGCTTGAGTTGATAAAAAAATGCGGTGTTTGCACCAGAAACAAATTCTCATCGGAAACAAAATGCCCTATGGTGTTTTTTAAAATATCACGGGTGGGCACGTGGTCACAATCCAGAATCAGCACCACATCACCGTCGGTATTGCGCAGGGCGTGGTTGACGTTACCTGCCTTCGCCTGCTGGTTTGTTTCCCGCGTGATATAGCCGATACCGAGATCTTCGGCCATTTGCCTTAACCGATAATGTCTTTCCCATGCGGACATTCCATCTTCCGGATGGTTGCGCTTGGCAAGCGTACCTCCGTCGTCGAGCAGATAGACTTTCACCTTGTCTTTGGGGTATTCAACCTGAATGGCGGCCGTGGCGGTGATCCGGATGATTTCATCAGGTTCGTTATATGTGGGAATTAAAATATCGACGGTGGGCAAGCTGCTTGTGTCGTCAGGAAGCGCGAAAGCCCCTCTTTCCAATGGCCAGATATTGATGAACAAGCCAAGAAATAAAAGGGTGCATGCATAAATCTCGGCTACGAGAAGCAGCGACATTCCAAAAAAATCGAATGCTCCGTTGTATATCATCGTATCGAACGTGCGCCACATGATGTAACGCAACGCGACAAATGACGCCAGCACGATAAAAATCATGCGCCAGGGCTGTTGCCGGGTAAATTTCAGTTTGTACATCAGAAACATGCATGCCAGACTGCTCCATCCGAGAGCAATCTGGTCAGGGTGGTCAAAAAAGATGGAGGAATAACGTGTCAGATAAATCAGTGCTCCGGCAAACAAGACCGGCAGCGCGAGTTGCCATCTGCGATTTTCCTGCCAATATTGGTTGAATGTCGCGGGCATTTTGGGGCGGCTAGCGCTGGATATCCGGTTTTTCCGCAGGGGCGGCGGAATCGCTGATGGAATGCCGGCTTTCTTCATGCGCCGTCGATCCGAAAAACTTTGCAGCGATAACCAGCAGCAGGACAATCGCCGCTGCGGCGATCCCCCAGACCAGTTTACCGCCAGGCGATTTGGCCGGAACAGCAACCGCTTCCTGGCTCGCCACAGCAGTTTTGCCTTGCTTGTCGAGTTCGATTTCCTGTGGGTTCCAGAAAGCCTTATAGGCGTTAAAGGGTTCCTTCTTGCCTTTGAGCGTTACTTGCTTGACGAAACGGCAGTAGATCTCAGATTTGTCAGACAGGGCATTGTAGGTGTCTTCGGACAAGAGGATTCCTCCGCCATCGGCGGCAGATTCGAAGCGGGACGCCGTGTTCACAACATCGCCGGCAATATCGTGCTCCTCGACCACGCACTTGCCGGAATGCATGCCAATCCGCATAAAAACCGGAAACCTGAATATCTTCGACATGTTGAGAGCATCCATGCCCTTCTGAATACGGACTGCGGTTCGCACTGCATCGAGTGCATTTTCGAAATAGGACAGCGTGCCGTCGCCGATGGACTTGACGAAAATCCCGTTGTTATCCTTGATTGCAGGCATGACGATGTCGTTCTGGTGCTTGATCAGCATGCGGCTGACCAGGTCGCCCTCATTTTCTGCGATTGTCGTCGACCCCTTGAGGTCGGTAAACATGACTGTTATAAATTTGGTGAACTTGTCGGCGAAGAGCGCATCGAGCTTCGCGCGTTCTTCGAGGAACTTGTCCAGGCTGACATCCTCAGCTTTGACTTCTTCCGAGCCGCTTTTCACCGCTGAAGTAACAACGGTTTTTTCAATCGTTTGCGGCGAGCCCTTCGCAGTCACTACTGTTTTTTCGGCAACTTGACGTGAGCCGCTCGCTGTTACGACTGTTTTCTCATCGGCCTGCATTGCCTCACCCTGCGGGGATGCGTCCATCGAAAGGCAGCGCTTGAGATCTTCGGCAAATTCACTTGCGTGCGCGTATCG
>JACREA010000124.1 GCA_016218465.1 Nitrosomonadales bacterium
GGTTCGTCGAGGATATACAGCGTGCGTCCGGTGTCGCGTTTGGACAGTTCCAGTGACAGCTTCACTCGCTGTGCTTCGCCGCCGGACAGGGTGGTGGCGGATTGTCCCAGCGTGATGTAGCCCAGGCCGACATCCAGCAGGGTTTGCAGTTTGCGCGCAATGATCGGTACCGGCTTGAAAAATTCATATGCCTGTTCCACGGTCATCAGTAAAATCTGGTGAACGTTCTTGCCCTTGTACTGAATCTCCAGAGTCTCGCGGTTGTAGCGCTGGCTGTGGCACACATCGCACGGCACATACACGTCCGGCAGGAAGTGCATCTCGACCTTGATCACGCCGTCGCCCTGGCAGGATTCGCAGCGCCCACCCTTGACGTTGAACGAGAAGCGTCCTGGGCCGTAGCCGCGTTCGCGTGCCGACGGCACGCCGGCGAACAGCTCGCGGATCGGCGTAAACAGGCCGGTGTAAGTCGCTGGGTTGGAGCGCGGCGTGCGCCCGATGGGCGACTGATCGACGTTGATCACCTTGTCGAAAAATTCCAGCCCGCTGATTTCGGCGAACGGCGCAGGTTCGAGGTTGCTGCCGTACAGATGTTGTGCTACGGCGGGATACAGTGTGTCGTTGATCAGCGTGGACTTGCCGGAACCGGACACGCCGGTGACGCACACCAGCAGCCCGACCGGCAGGTTAAGCGTGATACCCTTCAGGTTGTTGCCGCTCGCCCCTACGATCTGCAGCATGCGTTCCGCGTCTGGAGGCAGATGTTTTTTCGGCATGGCGATGTTGCGGCGGCCGGTCAGATAATCGCCTGTAAGCGACTGCTTACTGGCGCAGATTTCATCCGGCGTACCTTGCGCTACCACCAGTCCGCCGTGTTCGCCGGCACCCGGCCCCATGTCCACCACATGGTCGGCGGCGCGAATCGCTTCTTCGTCGTGCTCCACAACGATCACGCTGTTGCCCATGTCGCGCAGCTTCTTCAGCGTTTGCAGCAATCGGTTGTTGTCGCGCTGGTGCAGGCCGATGGAAGGCTCGTCCAGTACATACATCACGCCGGTCAGGCCGGAGCCGATCTGCGACGCAAGGCGGATGCGCTGCGCCTCGCCGCCGGACAGCGTTTCAGCCGAGCGTTCCAGCGACAAGTAATCCAGTCCAACGTTGTTCAGGAAGGTCAGGCGGTTGGAAATTTCCTGTACGATTTTTTCCGCAATCGCCTGCTTGTGGCCAGACAGCGTCAAGCCCTGGAAGAAAGTAAGCGTCTGCTTCAAAGGCATCGCGCTGATCTCGTAAATATTCTTGTCTGCGACGCGCACATGGCGAGCCTCCAGGCGCAGGCGTGTGCCTTTGCATTCAGGGCAGGTGCAGGTGTTAAGGTATTTCGCCAGTTCCTCGCGCACGGTGGGCGAATCGGTCTCCCTGTAGCGGCGTTCCAGATTATTTACAATGCCCTCGAAGGCGTGTTCGCTCAACGACGGCTTGCCGCGCTCGTTCAGATATTTAAACGCTATCTGTTCCTTGCCGCTGCCATAAAGAATGATGTTCTGGATTTTTTCCGGCAGGCTCTCGAAAGACTGCTCCAGGTCGAAGTTGTAATGCTTCGCAAGGCTGGCGAGCAATTGATGATAAAACTGGTTGCGCCTGTCCCAGCCCTTGATAGCACCGGAGCTCAACGACAATTGCGGAAAAGCGACAATGCGCTTGGGGTCGAAAAAACTGATGTTGCCGAGCCCGTCGCACTTGGGGCATGCGCCCATCGGGTTGTTGAACGAGAATAAACGCGGCTCCAGCTCCGGCAACGAATAGTTGCAGATCGGGCAGGCAAACTTTGCGGAAAACATGTGCGCTTTTTCGCTGTCCATTTCCATCGCCACAGCGCGCCCTTCGGCATGGCGCAACGCGGTCTCGAAAGATTCTGCCAGCCGTTGCTTGGCTTCCGCATTGACTTTCAGGCGATCCACCACGATCTCGACAGTATGCTTTTTGGTCTTCTGCAAAGTAGGCAATGCATCCATTTCATAAACCTTGCCGTTGACGCGCAGCTTTGTAAAACCCTGCGCTCGCAGTTCGTCGAACAAATCCAGTTGTTCGCCTTTTCGTTCCACCACCAGAGGAGAAAGAATCATGATCCGCGTACCTTCCGGCAATTGCAGCACGTGATCCACCATCTGCCCGACGCTCTGCGCCTGCAACACCAGATCATGCTGCGGGCAATACGGATCACCCGCTCGCGCAAACAGCAGACGCAGGTAATCGTGGATTTCTGTAACCGTGCCGACTGTAGAGCGCGGGTTATGCGAAGTAGCCTTCTGCTCGATGGCGATCGCTGGAGAAAGTCCCTCGATCAAATCCACATCCGGCTTTTCCATCAATTGCAAAAATTGGCGCGCGTAAGCAGACAGCGACTCCACATAGCGCCGCTGCCCCTCGGCATACAGGGTGTCGAAGGCGAGTGAGGACTTACCGGAACCCGACAAACCGGTGATCACCACCAGCTTGTGGCGCGGCAGATCGAGGCTGATGTTCTTTAAATTGTGGGTGCGGGCACCGCGTATCCGTATCTCTTCCATGCTTTTCCAAACTCCAAATCAGTTCGCCCTGAGCCTGATGTAACTACTAGCCATTCGACTAAGCTGTCAAAGAACGACAGCCAAGTCGCTGGTTATGTCGAAGGGTTCAGCACGTATTGCAAAGTGCGAAGCGAGAGCGACCGGACAGTTTACGCGATTTTGAATGCTTTCCCAACATGCATAACCACGCAGCATAACCACGCAGTTTGAGTATCAGGAATCACGCCTGAGATCAATGGCATTAACTTAAGAGAAGCATCTTTCCGATCATGTGGATAGAGGGTGGCTGAGAGCCTCATCGCATTATCATGCGGGTGTCGAATCCGTGATGCATAACGCGAAAGGGTCAGCCGCCATGAATGATGGCAAGAAACGGCATCTTGTCGAACAGGTACGGCGGTTGCGCGCACGATTTGCACAATCGGTGGGCGCGGTATTGGGTGATGTCCTGCCGGTACAGTCGCGAAACAGCAATTGGGAGAGCAGACCTTCAATGAAGTGACGATGTTTTTCCAGACTGTGAAAAAGGCCATTGAAACAAAAAACATGGATGCACTAATGGCGCAATATTCCGACAACTATCGCGACGGAGATATTGATAAAAAATCCATAGAATCGTGGTTCACTTTCCGCCCTATCAGCCAAACACAGATAGAAAAACCTTCCTTTTCCCTACGCCAGAATCAGACAAACGCCGATAGATTCCCATATGCACCAGACGCAAAATTTCATTGCTATGGCACATTCCATCGGGCAGACTTGCACCGGAGCGCCTTATGGGTCGCTTGAGCCTGATACCTGACCGAGAGGAAACGAATATGAACACAATCAAAGTTGAGGAATGTTGCCCACGATTCATTCCTGATCCATGGAACGACAAGGTGATCACATGGGAAAACAAGCGGTTTGTGCGGGATCATGTGACCAGCATATTTCACATTCCGCTGAATTATGGCGCTGTCATGGAACGGAACGACAGGAAAATTCGCGCCGCCGGCGCAGCCACCGACTCGAGGATTGTCCTCACGGATGAAAATTCACTTTGGGGGGCGGATGTGTATATTGAAATTAACAAAGATGTCCAGAGTGCGAAGACGGCTACATTATCCGGGACGTTCATGACCAGGGTATTCGAAGGCCCCTATCGGAGCATGCGGGTGTGGATTGATGACATGAAGGTTTATGTTGCAAAGAATGGCAAGCAAATCCGCAGGATGTATTTTTACTACACGACCTGTCCCAAGTGCGCGAAGAAATACGGGAAAAATTATGTTGTCATTCTGGCTGAAGTGGCTGTCGGCTGAACAACGAAAACGTTGAAACTGGACATCGCCCAAATGATTTGCATTTAAAGGCGCAGGCTCGAAAGCCAATGTTACTGTTGGTGCCAACCTGACGGAACTTGATTTGCATCAAGTGACTGAGCATCTCTTTATTACACAATATTAGCTGGCTGAAAACAGGCAACTTTATTAACTTGTTGTTGTCGGAGTTTCATTATCGTCAGGTTGTAACCATGTGGGAAAATAAAATGAAATGGGTTTTGATTATTGCGGGAATTACCGCTAGTTGCCTCAGCACATCGGCGCTTGCCGACGGATTGGAAAACGCAAAAAAGGCCGGGTGCTTGAGCTGTCATGCCGTTGACAGGAAGGTCGTCGGGCCATCCTACAAGGATGTGGCCGCAAAATATAAAGGTGACCCAAGCGCTGAAGCCAAACTGATCAAAAAAGTGAAGAGTGGGGGTTACGGTGTATGGGGCAAAGTAATGATGCCGGCAAACCTTGGCAAGATGACAGATGAGGAATATAAAACAACAGTGGCTTGGATACTTTCGCTGAAATAATTGGCGATCCAATCCCGTACAGATGCAGGGTTTCAGCATGTTTTTTAAGAGCACTGCATCATGGCATCGTGGATGCCAACGGCGTTAATGGTGCCACGCAGGAATTGATATTTTCTTCCTGATGTGTCGCACCATCCGCAATTTTCTGACGATCAGGCAAAACTCCTCAGGGCAGCACAAGCCACACCATAGATCAGCACCGCCAGCAGGATCACCGCAGCAAATCCCAGATGAATCGCCAGCAGCGTGGCGAGGACGGCGCCCACCACCGAGGCGAAGCCGTTGATCGCCCACGCCCAGGGAATGGTTTCCTCGTCCGTGTTCGCCAACCGCATCATGCCGGTGGGGAAAGGCACGCCCATGCACATCGCCAACGGCGCGATCAGCGCGACGGAGATGATTATTTTTGCTGCGTCGGGAAGATGGATCAGCGAGTGGAACAGATACGGCAGGGTGGCTAAATAGAACAGCGCCAGTGCGGCCATCGCGATCACCGCGAAGATGACTTTGTTCGCTGCCTGCCAGCGCGCGTTTAGCCAATTCCCGGCAAACCAGCTTCCCGCAGAGGCGAACACCAGGAATGCGCACAGCACGACCGCCACGGCGTACAGCGGGTGTGACAGGAACAGCACGAATTTCTGGATGAAGGCGATTTCCATGAACATGAAGGCAAAGCCGATCGCGAGAAAATATAGCGCCACCGGCGCGCCGGGCAAGGTGCGCCGGCAGCGCGACAGTGCCAGCGGCGCGAGGATCAGCAGGATGCTTGCCGCAATCGCCTGCACCAGTGTCGCGACCAGCAGCGGGTAGCTCCAGTCAAACAGCGACATGCCGCCCTGTTCACGCAGGGAAAATATTTCCGCCGCGGCATTCCA
>JACREA010000029.1 GCA_016218465.1 Nitrosomonadales bacterium
GCTTGGCGGATGCCACGTAGGCATTGTCGGGACCGACGATCTTGTCCACCTTGGGAATAGTCGCCGTGCCATAGGCCAGCGCCGCCACGGCCTGCGCGCCGCCGATGGTGAACACGCGATCCACGCCTGACAGGTGGGCCGCCGCCAGCACCAGTTGATTCTTCACGCCGTCCGGGGTCGGCACCACCATGATGAGTTCGGCCACGCCCGCGACCTTGGCGGGCAGCGCGTTCATCAACACCGAAGACGGGTACGCCGCCTTGCCGCCCGGCACATACAGGCCAACTCGATCCAGCGGCGTGACTTGCTGCCCGAGCAGCGTGCCGTCGGCTTCGGTATAGCTCCACGAAGTTTGTACTTGCTTGCGGTGATAATCGGTCACACGCTGCGCGGCCTGCTCCAGCGCGCTCTTCTGATCGGCAGGCAGGGCGTCGAACGCCGTCTTGAGTTCGCTCTTCGGTAACTCCATAGCGGCGGCATTTTCCAGCGGCAGGCGGTCAAACTTGCGCGTGTATTCGAGCACGGCTACATCACCGCGCTTGCGCACATCGGCGAGGATGGAAGCCACAGTCGCTTCCAGCTTCTCATCCGCGGTTTCCTCGAAGGCGAGCAATTTGCTTAGTCGCTCATCGAAATCGGCTTGTTTGGTGGAAAGTCGGGTTGTGTTCATTTTTTAGTATACCTTACGGAAACCATCCCTTCCCCCTTTGACGGGGGGTTAGGGAGAGGGTGGAAAAGTTGCAGCACCTCTCCCCAAACCTCTCCCGCGAGTGGAGAGGGAGTTAATCAGCAATCATTTCGCCACGGCGCGGGCAAACGCATCCAGCATCGGCTGTATCGCAGCATGTTTCAACTTGAGAGCGGCCTGGTTCACCACCAGCCGCGACGAGATGTCCGCGATGTGCTCGACCGCTTTCAAATTGTTAGCCTTGAGCGTGCCGCCGCTGCTCACAAGGTCGACGATCGCGTCCGACAACCCGACCAGCGGGGCCAGCTCCATCGAACCATACAGCTTGATCAGGTCGACATGCACGCCTTTTGCGGCGAAGTGATCCCTGGCGGTCTGCACGTACTTGGTCGCCACGCGCAGGCGCGCACCCTGACGCACCGCGGAGTCGTAATCGAAATCGTTGCGCACCGCCACCATCATGCGGCAGCGCGCGATGTTCAGGTCCAGAGGCTGGTACAGGCCGACACCGCCGTGTTCGTTGAGCACGTCCTTGCCCGCCACGCCGAGATCCGCCGCGCCGTATTGCACATAGGTCGGCACATCGGAAGCGCGCACGATGATGAGCCGCACATCGGCGCGGTTGGTCGGCAGGATCAGCTTGCGCGAGGTCTCCGGATCTTCCGGCGTGGTGATGCCCGCCGCCTTCAGCAGCGGCAGGGTTTCCTCGAAGATACGGCCTTTGGACAGTGCGATGGTGATCATATTTTTTATCCTGCGTACTTATTAAATCCGGCGTATTTGCGCGCCGAGCGCCGACAGTTTAGCCTCAATGTGCTCATAGCCGCGATCGAGGTGGTAGATACGATCCACGATGGTCTCGCCCTGCGCCACCAGCCCGGCGATGACCAGGCACGCCGAGGCACGCAAATCGGTCGCCATAATTGTTGCGCCTTCGAGTTGCGCGATGCCTTTGATAACGGCGGTATTGCCTTCAACATCTATCTGCGCGCCGAGGCGGCGCAGTTCCTGCACGTGCATGAAGCGGTTTTCAAAAATCGTTTCGACCACCATCGCGCTGCCCACCGCGATGCAATTCATCGCCATGAACTGCGCCTGCATGTCGGTGGGAAATGCCGGATAAGGCGCAGTGCGCACGTTCACTGCCATCGGGCGCCTGTTCATTTGCAGGTTGATCGTGCTGCCTGCCACCCGTACAGTTGCGCCGGCCTCTTGCAACTTCTCCAATACGTTTTCGAGAATGTCGGCGCGTGCATCGGTCAACGTGATGCTGCCGCCTGCCGCCGCCGCCGCGACTAAAAATGTGCCGCTCTCGATGCGGTCCGGCATAATGCGGTGCGATGCGCCATGCAACTTTTCCACGCCGGTAATGGTGATGGTATCGCTGCCCGCACCTTCAATCCTGGCACCCATCGCGATCAGGCAATGAGCCAGATCCACTACTTCCGGTTCGCGCGCCGAGTTTTCCAGCACCGTCACACCGTCTGCCAGCGATGCGGCCATCATCAGGTTTTCCGTTCCGGTCACACTGACCAGGTCGAAGAATATCCGCGCACCTTTGAGTCGCCCCTTCCCACCCTTACCAGGCACTTTGGCATGGATATAGCCGTGCTCGATATGGATTTCCGCGCCCATCGCCTGCAAACCCTTGATATGCAGGTCGACCGGACGCGAACCGATGGCGCAGCCGCCCGGCAGGGAAACGCGCGCCTCGCCAAATCGCGCCGCCAGAGGCCCCAGCACCAGGATCGCGGCGCGCATGGTTTTCACCATGTCGTAAGGCGCCTCAAGTTTGTCGACATGCGCCGCAGACAATGTAATCTGCCCGCCGTTTACCTCGATCTTCACACCCATTTGCTGCAGCAGCTTGCACATCGTGGCGACATCGTTCATTTCCGGCACATTGCCGAGTTGCAGCGCATCGCCGGTCAGCAAGCCGGCGCACAGTATCGGCAAGGCCGCATTCTTGGCGCCGGAAATCCGCACCTCGCCGTTGAGACGATTTCCCCCCTGGATAGCTAATCTTTGCATAAATTCAGTCGCGAGTTGGTAGTCGTTAGTCGTTAGTTATCACTGCCTCCAACTAACGACTAGCGACTAACATCTAACGACTACTTTCCCACTCTTGCGGCGTAAAGGTTTTCATCGACAACGCGTGGATTTCCTCGCGCATCCTGTCACCCAGAGTTTGGTACACCAACTGGTGGCGCTGTACGCGGCTTTTGCCGGCAAAAGCGCCGCTGACCACCACCGCCTCGAAATGACGCCCATCGCCAACCACCGATAAATGCTCGGTTGCCATGCCCTGGGCGATGTTGTGTTGAATACTTTCCGGGGTGACCATTGATAAATCCACTGTAAATTTAAAAATACCTGAGCGGTAGGTGCGAATTTATTCGCATATAAGCCGTTGTCCATGCGAATAAATTCGCACCTACAAATATAGCCCAACACCATAAAACTATTTCCGTGGTTAAACAATTCAACCGGGGTTGCGTCAAAATCACACGGACTGCTGGGGTAACAGATCGTCCACACCATACAGGCGCGCCAAACTGAGCAAATCATCGGGGAGTCCTGTCACGCGCAAGGTGCGCTGGCTGCGCTGGGCAACCCTTGTCCATCCCAGCAACATGCTGACTGCCGCGGAATCAACCGCCTCAACCTGGGAGAAATCCACCAGTAAATCTTCGCTGGTCAGATGCTGCAAGCCGATTTCAAACAAGGCGGGCACGGTTGCAATGGTCAAGCGACCGCGCACCACCAGCCGGCCATCCTCGATCACAATCACTTCGCCTCTTCCTTGTTCAGCGCGACATTGGCGGCATTAACATTCTTGTCGGTCAGCGTTTTGATCAGTCCGTCGATACCGTTTTGCTCGATTTGCGTGGCGAATGTGCCGCGATAGCTCATCACCATGCTGACCCCTTCTATGAATATGTCATATGCTTTCCAGCCGCTGTCCGCCTTCCTCATTTCATAATTCACCGGAATCGGCTGCGTGCCGGGCCTGGTGATAGTCGTCAGAACAGTGGCTTCAACAGCATCGGCTACCAGCTTGACAGGTTTCACTTCGACCCTTTGATCTCGATACACGCTGAAGACTTTGGTGTAGGTGCGCACCAGCATATTGCGGAACTCTCTCACCAACGCCTGCTTTTGCTCGGGTGTCGCAGTACGCCAGGGTCTGCCCACGGCCAACTGCGTCATGCGTTCAAAATCGAAATGTGGCAGCACTTTGGCATCCACCAGCGCGAGAATTTTTTTCTGGTCACCGGCCTGAATATCCTTGTCTTGCCTGATAATCGCAATGACCTCATCCACAGTGCTCCTGATTAATACGTCAGGCGCAACCACCTCCGCCTGCGCGATACCGATCGCACACAGCCAGCCCGCAAAAATCCTGATCCTTTGCTTCATCGCCATATTCACTTATTATCTGGGTTCCCTGGTTATTTGGCCGGTTCTTCTGCTTTGTTATAAATGAATTTGCCGATCATGTCTTCCAGCACGATGGCGGACTGCGTCTTCTTCAGTTGTTCGCCGTTCTTCAGCATTTGATCGTCGCCGCCTGGCATCAAACCGATGTACTGTTCACCCAGCAAACCGGAAGTCAGAATATTGGCAAACGTATCCTTGGGGAATAGATAACGCTTGTCCAGGCTCATCACCACCTTTGCCTGATAGCGCTCCGTATCCAGCGTAATATCCGTTACCCGCCCCACCAGCACCCCCGCACTCTTGATCGAAGCCTTGGGTTTCAGGCCGCCGATATTCGTAAAATAGGCATGCACCTGATAAGCATCGGACACATTGTAGGTACCCAGGTTCCCGACCTTCATCGCCAGCATCACCAATGAGGCAATGCCCGCCACGACGAATATGCCCACCCATAAATCCAGTGTTGTACGTTCCATAAAGAGCCCCTCTAAAAATTCAGATTTTAGTTCCGGCATAACCTGAAGGTTAGCCTACACTGCAACTCCGTTGTATCCCAACTGCAGCGTTGCGTAAAAAATTTCTTGCTTACATATAAATCCATATGCGGCGCGGCAAAACGGAGTTTCAGAGCAGGGTAACCTTTAGGTTAGCCGAAACTAAAATTTTTCCCGCGCCTTGCATTTGGGCGAACTCTAAATTTTTAGAGGCACCCTTAACTTAACTCCCTCTGAACATGATTGCAGTCAACACAAAATCCAGCATCAAGATTGCCAGCGATGATGTGACCACCGTGCGTGTCGTCGCGCCGGACACGCCTTCCGCAGTGGGCGGTGCATCGTAGCCTTCAAATAGCGCAATCACCGTCACCACGATACCGAACACAAAACTTTTGATGACCCCGTTCAGTATGTCTTCACGAAAATCCACTGCCGCCTGCATTTGCGACCAGAACGATCCTTCGTCAACGCCGATCTGCACCACGCCGACAAAGTAGCCGCCGAACACCCCCACCGCGCTGAACATCGCCGCCAGCAGCGGCATGGAAATCACACCTGCCCAGAAACGCGGCGCGACGATGCGCGCGATTGGATTCACCGCCATCATTTCCATCGCTGATATCTGTTCGGTTGCTTTCATCAATCCTATTTCCGCCGTCATTGCCGAACCGGCACGGCTGGCGAACAGCAGCGCGGCCATTACCGGTCCCAGTTCGCGCACCAGGCTTAACGCCACCATACCGCCCAACGCCGATTCCGAGCCGTAGCGCTTGAGCGTTTCATAGCCCTGCAAACCGAGCACCATACCGACGAACAATCCCGCCACGATGATGATGATCAGCGACATCACACCAGTGGAAAACAGCTCCTTGATGATCAGGTGAAAACGCCTGAATCCGCTGCCCGAATACAGCAAGGCCAAAAAAAAGAAGCGTGACGCCTTGCCAATACGCCACACCGCATCAATAACGCGATGTCCGATTCCTTTGATAGCTTTATCTGCCGGCATTGCGTCATGCTCCCAAATTCAAGTCTTGGCGATAACTGCCGCCGGGGTAATGAAAAGGCATCGGGCCATCCATCTCACCATGCACAAACTGGTGCACAAAATCCTTTTCAGAAGCGCGAATCTCACCGGGCGTTCCTTCCGCCACGATCACACCGTTGGCCATGAAATAAACGTAGTCCACTATCTTCAGCGACTCCTGTATATCGTGCGTCACCACTATCGAGGTCGCACCCAGCGAATCGTTAAGGCGGCAAATCAAATCGCCAACCACGGTCAGCGAAATCGGGTCCAGCCCGGCAAACGGTTCGTCATACAGGATCAACATCGGGTCGAGCGCCACGGAGCGTGCCAGTGCCACACGCCGCGCCATGCCCCCGGACAGCTCCGAAGGCATCAGGTTGTGCGTACCGCGCAAACCTACCGCGTGCAGCTTCATCAACACCATGTAATGTATCAGCTCTTCGGGAAGATCGGTGTGTTCGCGCATCTGAAACGCAACGTTGTCGTACACCGACATGTCGGTAAACAACGCGCCGAACTGAAACAGCATGCCCATCTTGCGCCGCATGGCATAAAGGCCGTCCTGATCCAATTCGCTGGTCAACTGCCCATCAATCTTGACATAACCACTGGTCGGCTTGAGCACCCCGCCGATATGGCGCAGCAGCGTAGTCTTGCCGCAACCGCTCAATCCCATGATGGCAATCAACTTTCCTTTAGGGAAAGTCATGTTGATTCCCTCCAGCACAGGGCGTTTATCATAGGAAAAATTAAGGTCGCGAATTTCGACCAATGCTGGTGAAGACAAAATTGAAATCCGAAAAATCGAGAGGGTGCATTCTAAACTACTGCGCCTGCAATCCTCAACTAATTGACCAAAAAATATAATTAATCGTTTATTCCCCTATTGAGCTTGCGTCCGCTTGCCGTTATGCTCCGCACCTGATAGATATTGATTAGGAATGCAAGTTGAGCGCACTTTCGATGCTACCCACCTTGATGATCGTTGATGACGATGCGTTAATCCGCGAAGGGCTGGCGACAGCCTTTCACAAGGACTTCAAGATATATCAAGCCGACTCGCGCAATGCGGCTATAGATTTGTTGCGTTCCTTGCCTGCCCCTCCAGAGTTGGCACTGATTGATCTGGGACTGCCGCCCACCCCGCACCGTCCGGATGAAGGCTTTCACCTGATTGCCGAATTGCTGGCACACTCGCCAAAAGTAAACATATTCGTCTTGTCCGGGCAAGACGACCAAAGTAACGCGCGCCATGCGCGTGCGCTGGGAGCGATAGACTTCATCGCCAAGCCTTGCGCTCCGGAAAAGATCAAGGAATACCTTGTCGATGCGCTAAAGGTTCAGAAAAGCGAAGACGACAATAAAAATCTGGATGGACAACTGCTCGGACTCATCGGCCAGAGTCCCCCTGTAAAAGCGTTACGAAGCCAAATTGAAATGTATGCCGCTATCCCTTATCCGGTTCTCATTGAAGGAGAATCAGGCAGCGGCAAGGAACTGGTTGCAGCCGCCATACAAAAACAGGGACCCAATTTGAAAGCGCCATTTAAAGTGCTCAACTGCGCCGCAATCGCACCCACGCTGATCGAACCGACCCTGTTCGGCTACAGCAAAGGGGCATTCACCGGGGCCACGAATGCCCAATCCGGTTTTTTTGAGGACGCTTCCGACGGCACGCTGTTCCTTGATGAGATCGGTGAAATGCCGCTTGAACTCCAAACCAAGTTGTTGCGCGTACTGGAGAATGGCGAATATCAGCGCGTCGGCGAAACCGCAACACGCAAAAGCCGCGCGCGCATCATCGCCGCTACCAACCGCAACTTGCGCGATACAGTCAGAACCGGAACGTTTCGCGCCGATCTATACCATCGCCTGAACGTATTCTCGATCAAAGTCCCGCCTCTGCGCGAACTGGGCCAGGACAAGCTGTTATTGCTCAATCATTTTCGCGCGTATTATGCCCGGCAAATCAAGCAGCCACCTTTCGAATTGCAACCGGATGCAATGCAACTCTGGGAACAATACAGCTTTCCGGGCAACACACGGGAATTGCGCAACATCGTTATCCGGCTGGCTACAAAACACCCCGGGAAATCAGTCAGCGCGATGCAATTGCAGGACGAATTCGACCCGCTGGAAATGTCCGCACCCGAGCAGGGTGCCTCACCGGATTCCATAAAACAGCAGCTGCAGCAAGGCAACTTCAGCCTGAACCAGCATTTGCACGAACAGGAGAGCCGCTATATCAACGCCGCGCTGGAGCTCGCCTCGGGCAACATCAGCGAAGCCGCCAAACTGCTTGGCCTTAACCGCACTACCCTGCACAGTCGCATGGGCGCACACACTAAGCTCAACGGATAGGACTCAGTTATGTATTTAGAGCACTTCGGACTTAATGAACCCCCCTTCAGGATCACACCCGTCACGGAATTCTTTTTTTCGGGGGCAAACCGCGGCGAAATTCTTGACGCGCTGATCTACTCGATCTGCGAAGTCGAGGGAATCGTCAAGGTCAGCGGCGAAGTCGGCAGCGGCAAAACCATGCTGTGCCGGATGTTGCTTGAAAAACTCCCCAGCCACATCGAGTCCATCTACCTGGCCAACCCCAGCCTGTCGCGCGAGGAGATGCTGTATGCGATTGCCGACGGACTCGGCCTTAACATCAAAGGTGATCGTGTCGGCATCATCATGCAGAGCATCCAGAACCGGCTCGAGGAAAAAGCCCGTGAAGGCAAACGTATCGTTGTGCTGGTGGATGAGGCTCACGCCATGCCGCCGGATACACTGGAAGAATTGCGCCTGTTGTACAACCTGCAGGTCGGCAACGCAAAACTGTTGCAGCTGATCCTGTTCGGGCAACCGGAACTGAACGACAAGCTGGATCAGCCGAACATGCGCCAGCTCAAGGATCGCATCGTGCATCACTTCAATATGCAGCCGCTGTCGCGCAACATCCTTGAAAATTACCTGATGTTCCGGATGCGCGCGGCCAATTACCGCGGCCCGAACATTTTTTCGCTGGATGCCGTCAAACTTATCGCAAAAGCTTCCAACGGATTGATGCGGCGCGTCAATGTCCTCGCGGATAAATCATTGTTGGCCGCATTTGTGGAAAACACACATAACATCGAAGCGCGCCATGTTCAGGCGGCGATGCGCGATAGCGAGCTCAAACCGGAACGCTCCCTGCCCGGCAAAAAAATACTGCTGGGAAGCGCAGTCGCCGCACTGGCTGTAATAGGCCTGGCAGTCTGGTGGGCTCTGGATAACCCGCAAACGCCCCCCCAGCCAACCACTTTGCCAATCGCTACCTCAGGTGACTCAGGACAGGCCGCTTCGACAGGCTCAGGACAGGCTCAGGATAGCCCGCCTGCCCAGCCGCCAGTTCCGCCAAACCCCATGCCTCAGGCACAATTAGCCACACCACAACCGGCC
>JACREA010000121.1 GCA_016218465.1 Nitrosomonadales bacterium
GCGGCCTGATCCTGCATCGAAAAATACCTTCCTGTTAACTCACCCTGCACTTTCTACCAACTCTATTCCCGCGAAAACAGGAATCTTCTGGCGGAAGCAACAATTCGCGCAGGTGGCAAATCCACAATATTGCATCGCTTTTCACGGTCTGTTCGCGTGAAGCTAATATTCAAGCTGGTTTGCAGCCAGAACACAGCTTTTCGCGGTGAAAAAATGCAACCGGCAATGCAAAATATTTCTTCAAATATAGTTCATTTGGAGTATGCGGAGCCGGAAGATATCGCCTATTATTGCTGACAGGACTATTGACCTTTTGGCATTTTGACGCATGTATCGTTGCATTCCTCCATCCGGCAAATAAGCTCTGAACCGCAGTAACAGTCTGGCGTATTACCGCCGCCCAGACTGGTTTGTTTGTATGCGAAAAATTAATAGAAATATGAAGGGAATGAAAATGAAACACGCGCATTTGATATTGGCTTTTATATCAACACTCGTAATCAGCGCCTGCGGCGGTGGGGGTTCAACAGCAGGCGGCGGAGGTACAACTGCAGGCGGCGGGACTGCGCCCACTTTGACATGGGTCGGTTTCACCGGCATAGCGGCAGTAGGGTATCCGATTGTAGGTGGCACAGTTCAGTTAAAGTGCGCGGCAGGCAGCCTGCCTAGCGGTACAACGGACGGCGCTGGCGCTTGGATTGCCGGAGGACAGGCCTCAACGCCTTGTGCCATGCAGGTGAGCGGCGGCACGATCAACGGTGCAACCAACACCACGCCCTACCACTCTATTGCCATGGCCTCAAGCACTGTGAACATCACTCCGCTGACTGACCTGATGGTGGCAAATGTGGCAGGCACGGCAACTCCCGATGTATGGTTCGCCGGATTGACAGGCGACACACTCACGACTATCACCGCACCATCTATAATTACGGCGCGGCAAAATATTATCACCGCTTTTAGCGGTCTTCCAAACGCGTCCGCGTTTCAAGACAACACACTTGTAGCCACACCAGGCAACACAGGTGATGACACACTAGCTGCACTGCGAGCTGCAATGTCGACCACGGGTGTCAGTTACGCAGATTTGCTTGCTGCTGCAGCCACGCCGAGTATTTCTTCTGCTGCCGTTACAACGCTAAACGCCGCGTTGCCGACAGCCTGGGCAGGTACGATTAGCGGCAGTAAGCCAACTATAACTTATGTATCCCCCTACGCTGGTGTGGATGTCGGGTCAAGCCTGAATATTTATGGAACGAATTTTGATGTAATACCCGCAAACAATACCGTCACTTTCAACGGTATCCCTGCAACTGTAACAGCTGCAACATCAATGATGCTTACTGTAACAGTTCCAAATGTCGCGGGCGGACCTATTGTCGTTTCGACAACAACTGGCACTTCGTTGCCCTATAAAGACTTCATCGTAGGATTCCCAGAGGTTATAGGAATGAGCCAATATTCGGGGTCGGCAGGAACGGCTGTCACTATCTCAGGAACCCATTTTAGTACCGTGCCTACAAACAACATAGTTGAGTTCACTGGTGCAAATGGGAGAGTAACTGCGACAGTAACTGGTGCAACTGCCACATCGATTTCGACAATCGTTCCGAGCGGTGCTACCACCGGCACAATCTATGTCACAACCCCCTTGGGGACTAATAATCTTGCTACTGTCTTTACTGTAAGCACGAGCGGTGGCAGTAGCGTGCCGACTATCATCAGCTTCAGCCCGACTTCTGGTGCCGCAGGAACGACAGTAACCATTACAGGGACAAACTTCAGCACCACTCCTGCCAACAATACGGTCACTTTCAACGGCACCGCAGCGATGGTGACCGCAGCAACAGCTACGTCGCTTACTGTATCGGTTCCAGGCGGTGCAGCAAGCGGCGCAATCTACATAACAACATCAGGCGGGAACGCTTTATCGGCTGGCAGCTTTACGGTAAGCACAAGCGGTGGCAGCAGTGTGCCGACTATCACCAGCTTCAGCCCGACTTCTGGTGCCGCAGGAACGACAGTAACCATTACAGGGACTAACTTCAGCACGACTCCTGCCAACAATTCGGTCACATTCAGCGGCACTGCGGCGACGGTGACCGCTGCAACAGCTACCTCGCTTACGGTTACAGTGCCAAGCGGCGCAACGACGGGTGCGGTTTCTGTTACAACAGCTGGAGGGACTGCCACTTCGGCTGGCAGTTTTACAGTAAGCACTGGCACCTTGAACAGCTCGGGCGGCACGCTCACTTTTTCGAACCCAGTTAAGTTGGTTTACGGTGGTGGTCTACCTGATATTGATGTAACGTCCTTGAGTTTTCCTTCGCCAGTCTCCGATACGGGGGGGTATGTCATAAATCAGGGCGGTGGAAGCGGCTATGCTTGGTTAATGCCGAGCATACCTCCGCTAGTTTATGGTCAAAACAACGGCGCGATACTATACTTCTCGACATATGCGCGTTTGGGAAGTACAAACCTTACTGGAATATTTATTGACACGACTATGGGGCCGTATTCCGATGCCAACGGTTATGCGAACAACGGTGTGAGATTGACGCCATTTGCTAATGGCCAAGGCACAACCGGCAGTTGTTTTTTAAGTGGAACTAACATCTTGAATGAACCAACCTGTGCAAGCATGGGTATTACTTTTGATAGCGCTGCGGGCACCTTGACTTTTTCATCATCCACGCCATTGTATGACTCCTTTACTCAGGTTCTTAAAAATACCGTTTCGGGAACTATACATTTCCCACCATATTGAGAAGTAAGCCACGCAAGCGGGCGCCTTCGGGCGCTCCAGTTTCTCCCGGATTTTGGTGTGCATTCGGGCGTACGTTGTAAACCGCAAAAATCCGGGGTCAAATCCGGGGTCAGGTCTAGCAAAGTAGCACACCCATATCCGCACACATCACACACCTCCCCGAACAATTCTTCCCACTGTCGTAAAATGCACCCCGAAGTAATCGGCGAGCTGTTGATAGGAATACCCGCCCGTCGCGTAAGCCGCAATGATGGCTGCATTTTTGTCCGGCGAACGGTTCTCGATCTCCGTCAACGGCAGCGGCATGGGGCGGCGCTGTGCAAGCGGGATTTGCACATCGTCTTTGCCTGTCTGGATGAGTGCTTGCATTCGAGTTACGAACTGTTCGTCACCCAGAAACACCTGTCCCTTGAGGTTTACCCAAGGCGAGGCCGCATTGATGCCCTCCGCTACAAATTGCGCATAGCGCTGCTGCGCCAAGCTGCGTCGCTTGGCAAATAAAACCAGCAATCCATCTACCGCGAACCAAGGTGGTGCAGGCTCCAGACCCAGGCTTGCCCGATAGCTGCTCCATTCCCAATCTGCCGGTTTCTTCACCATGCCTGCCCGAACCGGGTTGAGCACTACATAGCGCGCCAATTCCAGCAGATACGCATCGCTTTCCACCAGTATTGCTTTGAAGCGGCCTTGAAATAAATGCCCGACACGCAGGTGACGCCGATTGCTGGCTTGGGTGTACACGCCGTTGAGCTGGCGCATTCCTTTTGATAAATTTACGTCGGGCGTCTGAATCAGCAAGTGATAGTGGTTGTCCATCAGGCACCACGCGTAACAAATCCAGTTGAACTGGGTGATGACCTGCTCCAGCGTATCCAGAAAGGCCTGCCGATCCAGGTCGTCTTCAAAAATATCTTCGCGCCTGTCGCCACGCGCGGTAACGTGGTAGAGGGCATCGGGAAATTCAATGCGGATGGGGCGCGACATGGCGGATGAAATATATCAGAGAGAATGCTATTTTGCTAGACCTGACCCCGGATTTCGAGTTCTTAAAAATACCGTTTCTGGAACTATATATTTTCCACCGTATTGAAAAGTAAGCCAAGCAAGCGGGCGCCTTCGGGCGCTCCAGTTTCTCCCGGATTTTGCTGTGCTTTATCTGGGTGTACGTTGTGAAGATTACAGGTCAAATCAGTTCGTCATATTTTACATTTGCTACATTGCTTGATTATTTACCCGTCCAACCTTCTGGCAACTCGCCCATCGTGCTTGACGACGGAGCAATGAATGTGGTCACTTCGCCACGCCCAACACCAAGCCATCAAACAGGATAAAATGGCTCCCAAATTTCGAGCCGACGAAGGAATACTTCATGAACCTGCCTGCTTTCAAATTCCCCAAACCGCTGGGCATGGCCCTGTCGATGTTGCCGACTTACCCGCCTTCGGTGCTATTCAGCCACGGCCTTAATCTGGCACTGGGCCGCATCATCAAGCCTGAGCTGCTGGAGCCGCTGCACGGCAAGCTGGTCAGCATCCGCGTGACCGATGTCGGGCTGAGTTTCTATTTCACGATCAACAGCACGGATTTTGTCGCCTGCAAGGCGGACAAGTCGCCCGATCTTGCCATCAGCGCCACGGCTCATGATTTCTTCCTGCTGGGAACGCGCCGGGAAGACCCGGACACCCTGTTCTTCAGCCGCCGCCTGATAGTAGAGGGCGAAACCGAGCTTGGCTTGATCGCCAAAAACACGCTTGATTCGATCGAGCTGCCCAAACTTGAACTGTCGCAGTTTACCCCAGAAAAAATGCTTGAAAAGTTCGCCGCCCGCCTGCACGCCGCCGCCCGCTAGCCCGTAGCCCGCCCAGAATACGGGGTGCGCGCTTCCGCTTGACACACCACAATAGGTTGTGTAATTCTACCTCCCCATACACTACATCTAGTGCTTTGTGATGTCTTA
>JACREA010000122.1 GCA_016218465.1 Nitrosomonadales bacterium
CAGCAGCAACCAGTACACGATGACCCCCAGCGCAACATCAATCGGCAACATGGTTGAAACAAATGTCACAAACATCCTCCAGCTCTCTAATTGTATCTATTATAACCAGATTGCCGCCCCATCTTCACCGCCGATGCAATGCCTAGGCGGACGCTGCGACCATCATTTTGCCGGTGCAGACCGGATACGCGTTTCCAGGGCTTCAATGGCAATCCTGTCGGTACTGTAGATATTGTCCTTGCCAATGGCTTCCATTAACCCTGTGCGCTCCATGACTTCCTGTACCTGCATTTTAAGGCCGCTGAATACCATTGTTATCCCGCTATCGTGAAGATGTTTGGACAGGCTGTAAATTATTTCGACTCCCGATCCGTCAAGGTGATTGATACCGCTTCCGGCAATCAGAATATATTTGGCATCCGGCTTGCCGCGAATCAGCTTCAAGACGGCATCCTCAAAATATGACACGTTGAAAAACAGCAGCGAAGAGTCAAAGCGCAGTGCCCCGATTTGGGAGTGCAACAACGGCAGATTAAAGCGCGCGGCATCACGCAAGGTTCCATCCGGGTGCAGTCCGAGCGCAATGATGAATCGTGGTCGCATGCGCCGGTAGAAGAACAAGGCCAAGGACAGGATGATGCCAGTAAGGATGCCGTCCTGGATGTTGGGGGCAAACAGCAAGGTCGCAATGAAAGTGGCAACTGCAGCAACGCCATCATCCTTGCTCGCCTGCCATGCATGTCGAATGCTCTTGAAGTTCACCAGATTCGCCACCGCCATCATGATCATTGCTGCCAGTACCGGCTTGGGCAGGTGATACAGGAAACCGGTAAGGAATACGAGAGTAAGAAAAACGAAACCCGCGCTGACCAGGGACGACAGGCCGGTTCTGGCATCAGAAGCAAGATTGAGCGCCGAGCGGGAGAACGATCCGCTGACCGGCATGGATTGGCAAAAGGCGGCAGCGACTTTCGCCAGCCCCTGTCCAATTAATTCCTGATTCTCATCCCAACGGGTGCGCGTCTTGATGGCGATTACCTTGCAACTCGACATGGCTTCCACGAAACTGATCAATGCCAGCACGAATGCCGCCGGCAGCATATCCCGGATCGCCGACCATTGGAAGGATGGTATTGTCAGGCTGGGCAAGCCGGATGGAATTTCTCCTACCACCCTGCCGCCTTGTTCCGCAAATCCCACCATGTAGCTGATCCAGGTCAGAAATCCGACGGAAATCAGCACGCCCGGAAGCCTGGGAAAGAATTTCTTGAAGAAGTAAAGCAACGCGAATGCACCCAGGCCAAAAGCCAGGGACATACCGTGCAGCAAGTCAAAATTCGTCAGGACATGCCACGTATCCAGCAGCAGGTGTTTGCTCTGTTTTATAGAGATGCCGAGAAATGCAGGAATCTGGGAGGCGGCAATGATGAGCGCTGCAGCATTGATGAATCCCATCAGCACTGGATGCGAAAGAAAGTTGAGCAACACGCCCATTCGCGCCAAGCCGAACCCGATCTGGATCAGCCCCGAGAGTAGCGCCAGCAAAATAGCATAAGCATAAAACTGCTCGGAACCTGCGGCGGCCAATGGGACGATGCTCGCTGCAGTGAGTAAGGATGTCATGGCCACTGGCCCGGTTGACAGGATGGCCGAAGAGCCGAAGAGCACGCCCACGATAGTCGGAATGAACGCCGCATACAGCCCATAATAAGGCGGCACCCCAGCCAATTGCGCGTAGGCAAGCGCTTGCGGAATGGCTACGAGCGAAACGGTGACCCCGGCAATCACGTCAAACCTGATTGTTTGTGCCGACAATCTCGGCCATCTGAGAAAAGGAAAAATACGGACGAGATATCCGGGGGCGGATTGCATTGAATCTTTCGAAGAAATCTTGCTCATATACGAAAGAGCCTGTTGTTATTGCTCATTCCAGACATTATGAAATCTTTTGATAGTAATAATTTTGCGGATGGTTTGCTTCGGCAAAGAAGAACCAACGCTCAGCCAATAGCCCAGTATATTGCAGAATGAACGCCATACCCAGAATCCATACCCCCGGCTGGGACAGTCCGGCGATGAGTAGCAGCAACGGCAGCGTAAACGCCAACAGCAGGAAGCCCACTTTCATCCGGCTCAGGAACGACTCGCTCTTGCCATGAAAAAATTCCCGCGTGTTGAATGATCCGCCCATCGCGCCCTGTGCCGTCTGAACGATGCGCGGGTGCTTGATGCCAATCGCCGTTTGCATGGTCGATTTCGGCCTTAGCCGCGCATTACGCCACAACGATGAACCGCGGCCAAGCAGGCCCAGCAACGTAATGATGATTGCCCACCCGCCGAAAAAACCTGTTTGTGTGGGCGCAACAATGGCGGCATACAGGGTCGCCAGCGTGAAGCCGGAAGCGCCGCCTAGCAGTATGAAATTAATTACCGTCAGCGGAGAATTCCACTCCTGCAAAAAACGCAGGCAGGCGTAAATCATGCCGGTACTCACAAACAGCGCGAAGGATAATATTGTGGCAATACCGCCCAGAATAACCGTGGCATTGATACCCAGACCGCTAGGCAGTTTCACCAGCACCGGATCGAGTCCGCTCAAGTGGGACGCGCCATACAGAAACAACATTCCCATGAACGCGGGCAAAACGATGACTTCGCGGGAAAGCCACGAAGTGCGCCACTGTGCAGCCGAACGCCAGGATCGTTCCGGGCGACCCAAGTGAAAAAATGAGGCGACCAATCCTGCCATCGTGAAGAGCAACGCCAACAATGCTCCCCATCCGTAAAAGCGCGCATCCTGATGCGGCAACAAATCAAACAGCGCGTAAGACTGCTGAGTGAACAAAGCCAGAAACAAACCCTGGCCGGCGCCGATCAAGGTGGTTAGAAAAATGACTGAGAAGGCAGGTTTCATAAGTATTTCCGAAAATAATTTCTAGGAGAAATCATCGAGCGTCGGCTCGTTCTTGCCTGGTTTGGGTAGTTGCCCGTCAACCTTGAGCGGATTATCGACTCTTTCCAGTTCATCTTCGTGAATCTTGAGATTGGTCTTGCGGCGCGGCAGATAATGGTTGGATGGATGAGTGCCCCATTCCGGCATCAGCGCATAACCGCCGTTCTCGCGGATTGCTTTCGACACCTCCGATTCTGAATCGTGGATGTCGCCGAACAACCGCGCGCTGGCCGGGCAGGCCTTGACGCAGGACGGCTTGCGGTCAATTTCCGCCAGCGAGGTGTCGTAAATGCGATCCACGCACAGCGTGCATTTCTTCATCACCTTCTGTTTTTCGTCTATCTCGCGCGCACC
>JACREA010000014.1 GCA_016218465.1 Nitrosomonadales bacterium
ATCAGCCCTGGAGCTGTAGTGCCCAATAGCACTATTTTGCCATTCAGTTGTGCCGGATCAGTGCGCTCATGCAATACATCTGCGACAGAAATATAGCGAAAACTCCCTTGCCTTCCTCTATACGGCACATAAGTAGCCACATCGCTGTCCACCGGGATTTTCAGTTTGCCTCCGGCTGTGGCCAACTCCAGCCACTCCAAGCCTGCATATCCGCTGGCATTGTTTTCAGCAAATCCCGGTAGTACTTTCGGATATCCCAGCAAAGTGCGTACCATTGCAAGGGATAAGGATTCATAATATGCGCCATCGTATTCTGCAAGCATGGGCACACGACGCACCCTGCCGTCAAAATCCACCATGGGATTGAAGTGCCCTGAACCAGCAGAGAATTGCTGCAATTCAGGGAGGTTTGCGCCATAGCCATTCCACCTTGTAAAAGCTATCGGACGTCCCTTGAATGAGCCTGCGGGAAATGCCGGATCGGGGAGCATCCCCGAAACATTTTTATCTATTTGGTCAGTCAGGTAATATCCCAACACCACTTTACGATTTTTAATCTTGTCCGCAAACAACTTGTCGTATTCCAATTGTGGCCGGACACTGGTTAGAACAGACTGAAATGATGCAACGTTCTTAAGCTGGTTCTGCCCGAGCTTTTCCAATACCTTGAGTCCTGAACTCTCATCTTTTTCGGCGAATACAACGTCAAAACCAAGCACTGCTATGCCATATTTATCGAACAGTATGTCCATCAACAGAGCTAAACGGTCACGCCCCCAAGGCCAGCGCCCTTCTTCTTTAAGGCTTTTTTCGTCTATATCGAGAATTACGATACGATCATCAACCGTGCGAGGCATGGTCAATTGCAAGCGATAATCGTAGAGAAAGGAAGACAGCTGGTCGACAAAATCCAGCCGGTAAAAACGGGCGGCGTTGCCCACGAAAACCAGGATTACCAGCAGGCCAAGCCCAATCAGAATTGCATTTTTCTTCACGCCGCGCCCTTTAGCAAAAGACCGGAGACAGAGAGTAAAGGACAGGGGGCGGCATCAATTTCCTTTCCGCACCCGGGGATGCAACTATCCTTTATAATAAAATTCCATCTTGACGCCGGCCAGTTCAATCACATCGTGATCGTTCAGCTGATGTGGCTGATCACTCAATGGCGTTCCGTTTACAGTCGGGTGGCTTGCACCCTCCACGTGGGTAATGAAAAAGCCATGCGGACGTCGGGTCAGCACTGCAACCTGCACACCGGGTTTGCCCAAGGTAGTCAGGTTTTTGATCAACTCAAGTTCCTTGCCGGCGTTGGATCCGGTCAAAACTTGAACCACAGCAACCTGAGCGGAAGCGGCAGGGGCCGCCGGCTGGATCGCATCAAGCTTTCCGGTTTTGTCTGCCGCCGGTTCTGCTGCTGCGGGTTTATTCACATTGGTTTGTGTTTGAGTAAAACCAGCCGGCTGCGCTGGTTTGCTCACCCCTGGAGCCGCCTGTTTGACGGGAGAACGCAATACCATGGTTTTTTCGAAATCGGCAGCGGTGCTCTGCGTGACCTGATCATTGATGTATTTCAGCTTGTATTTGCCTATTCCAATCACATCATTATTTTGCAGGAAATGCTTTTTGGTTGGCGTCCCATTCACTTCCAGTCCATTGGTGCTATCCAGATCTTCGAGGAAGGAATCGTTCAGGATGGTAACGATTGCAGCATGCTCGCCGCTCACCGCCAGGTTATCGATGGCGATATCATTGTGTGGCTTGCGCCCGATGGTCATCCGCTCTTTGTTCAGGGGGTATTCCTTGAGTACTGCCCCATCCATGCTAAGTATCAATTTTGCAGCCATAGTCGTAACCCTCGTACTAATTATTTCCTAAAACAATTGATCAGTTTTGCCAGCCAGCCACGCGGCACAACAAATTTCCCCTTTACCTTCACCAGTATCACCGAAACATTATCGCGACCACCATTATCATTTGCCAACTGTATCAATTGGCTTGCCGCCAGCGGCAAATTACTTTGAAACGCACTGAGTGTGGACTGAATATCTTCATCCTCCACCATATCATTCAAACCATCCGAACATAGCAGGTAAATATCACCCACCAATACATCATGCACATGAATTTCCACCTCTACTTCGGCGTCTATTCCGACCGCACGCGTCACCAAATTTTTATTTTTGGACAAACGTGCATCTTCAATACTGATTATCCCGGCATCAATCTGCTCCTGCAGCAATGAATGATCACGGGTTATTGATCCCAGAGTCCCTTCACGCATCCGGTACATGCGGGAATCACCTATATGGCCAACCACAACACGGTTGTCATAAAACAAGCCGGAGACTATGGTCGTTCCCATCCCTGCATACTGCGGCTGGCTTTGCGAAGCATGAAATATCGAAGAGTTTGCTTTCTGAATATTTTCACGAAGAAGCAACACACCCAGCTCTTCGCCAGTTACATCGTCACTATCTGTCGGACTCTCGCCAAGCAAGCGTTGGCATAATTCCGTTGCAACGACCGAAACCGCAATGCCGCTTGCCACCTCTCCGGCATTATAGCCGCCCATGCCGTCCGCCAGCACCACCAGGCCGCATGAAGGTTCACACGCCACGCTATCTTCGTTATGGGAGCGCACCATGCCTGAGTTGGTCTGGCTGACAATTTCCAGTGCTTCATTGATTTTCATGTTTACCCCTGCAGGCTTGAAGCGCACTTACGCAATGCATCAGCCATTTCTGCGCCATTGGCATAACGATCTTCATTCAGTTTGGCCAACGACTTGTTAATGATTGCCACTAAGCAAGGGGGCAAATCCGGATGAACGCTCAGAATATCCGTATGCGGCTCATTGGCGATACGGAACATCAATTGGGCCATCGAATCCCCCACGAACGGGAGCTTACCACAAGCCAATTGATACAGGCTCACGCCCAGCGAGAAGAGATCGGAGCCGCCCTCAATTTTTTTGCCCGCCAATTGTTCCGGCGACATGTAGGAAGGGGTCCCCAGCACCATGCCGGTTTTTGTTTTGCTCGAGTCGGTAATGCGCGCAATACCGAAATCAGTCACCTTGGGCGTATCAGACTCCGGGTCATACATGATATTGGCCGGCTTGATGTCGCGATGCACCACGTTCAGCTTGTGGGCATAATCCAGCGCGTCGGCAACGCGTGCGATTATGCTCATTACCTTTGGCAACGGCAGCAAATTATCCGGCTTGGTATATGCAACCAGATCCTTGCCCTTGAGGAATTCCATCGCAATGTAAGCCAGGTCGTGCTCTTCGCCGGCATCATAAATGGATACGATATTCGGGTGGTTCAACCGTCCCGCAGTTTCAGCCTCGCGGAAAAAACGATCCTTCACATCCTGCAACTCGTCGGCCTCAAACTCCTGGGCAAGCGCCATGGTCTTGATGGCCACCACGCGGCCGATTTTCGGGTCTTTGCCAAGGTATACCACGCCCATCGCGCCTTTGCCCAACTCCTTCTCGACCTCATAACGGCCAAGCATCGGCTTGGACACTCCCGCCCTGTCCAGTTTCATTGTGCTTTCGTTGCTTCTGCCGGAAGATCCGCCGAGAATGATGGTTTCAGACATTGCTTTAGTCTGTGCCAGACGCTCGCCCAAGTCACGGAATTTCGGGTTGTACTCGGCCATGTATTTGAATACCGACTCGGCCTTGTTGAATTGGCGCTTGCGCTCGAAATCCAGCCCCAGGTTGTACAGCACCTCCATCAGGCTGTCATCCATCGGCACCTTGCGAAACTTGTCGAAGGCAATATCCAGCTGCCCTTGCCCCTGGAAAGCCAAACCCAGCATGCGGTTGCTTTCCGCGGACTCGGCATCGGATCTTTGCTTGCCCTTTTCGGTCATCAGGAAACGCTTGGTAGTAAGGAGCAAATGCCCGACCAATAACAATGTAGCGGGCAGCATCAATTGCATCCACATTGCATGCTTTGTCATCAATACGAAATGCGCCGCCAGAAACGATGCGAACAGCGCACCGGTAACCACCGCACCAATGGCGGCGTTCAAACGCGGCAGCAATAAGATCAAATATAGCGCTACCACAAAAAAGGCAGCCATTTCAGCCATCCATCCCCATTGTGGAGTTACGAAATAATCGCCTTTGAGTATGCTCGACACCGAATGCGCCAAACTCTGGACAGGTGCCATACCAGGCCCGATCGGCGTCACCTGCATCGTTCCCACACCGGCTGCCGTCGCGCCTATCAGCACGATCTTGTCTCGATATTTCTCCGCCGGAATTTTGCCGCTGAGGACGTCATAGAAAGAGTCCACAGGGAAAGCGGGGTGTCCTTCTCGATCTTTATAAAAATAGGTGTGCATCTGCAAGGTCGGGTCTGTAGCGATCTTTTGATTTCCTAACTGCACGCCTTTCCCCAGCCTGACCTGAATATCATTTGCATCGAGATTAAGACTCTTGGCAGCAAGCATCAATGACAAGGAAGGATAATACTGATCGTAATAACGTACTACCAAAGGTTCTGTGCGCACCGCGCCATCCACATCCGGAAAACTGTTGAGATGTCCAATCGCCAAAGCCTTGCTGCCCAAAAGCGGGATTGGCGTTAACACGCCCTGAGACGGCAATGGCAGAACGCCGGAGTCACTTTCATCCTTCTGGTTCACAAGATTATTGCGCAGAATAAAATCAGGCAATACCTGATCAGGCTTGCCCTGGGGCTCTCCCGATTCAAAGAACATGCCCAGCAACACATCATTCGCCTTGGCCATACTGTCGCTGAGCTTCTGATCATTATCGAGACTCTGCATCGCCTCCAGCAGCATCGCATCCAACTTGGCAATTTCAGCCTGATAGGTGGGATCAGTGGAGTTTCTGAGCTTAGAGTTGGCGATCAGGTTTGCAATATTATTGATATGGATCAAGCCCGCATCTACTTGCGGCTCAAAGAAAAACACCACATAGCCTAAAACTTTCGCATGGCCAGCGGCCAGAATGTCCACCATATTTGCGTGTATCTCGCGCTGCCAAGGCCAGCGACCAAGATTGGCGATACTCTGGTCGTCAATTGCGATTATCGCAATCTTGTCGCTCGGAGTACGCGAGGAAGCCAGCACACCCAAGTCATAAGCCTTGCGCTCAAGACTCTGCATCAGATCGCTGTTGGCGCCAAAAAGAAACACCAGCGCGACCAGCAAACCCACGAACCAGTCTTTTTTCCAGAAATTCATGCCACCCCCCTGACATTTGTTGTCTTGCAACCTACGTATCCAATATTAAGGTATTTTGCAGAAACACACCACAATCCTTTTGATTTATTACGAATTATCCAGATAGTCCAAACCGTTCAAATACCTTGGTCTCTCTCCTATTTGATCAGCGTCACCGGGCAGCTTGCCAAATGCAGTACCTTGTTAACCACAGACCCCAGTAGCAATGCCTGCAAGCCGCCCTGCCCCTGCCTGCCCATCACTATCTGGTCGATGCCCTGCTCATTGGCATATTGCACAATGGCCTCCGCCGGCGTGCCGATGCTGATATGGTATTGGTATGGCAATGCAGCGGCATCCAGCACTGCACGAGCCGATTGCAGCGCCGCCAAGCCCTGCTCGCGGTAATAATCGTCAATGGTTTTCTGGTTGATGAACAGCTTGACGTTGCCGGTCGCCACATTCCACTGTACGTTTATCAACAGCATTTGCGGACGCTCCTTCAGCGCGGCGATGTTCTTGACCACGTGTTCAACCGCGCGCAATGCATTGTCGGAACCATCCACCGGAACCAGTATTTTCATCACCCCTCCCATTACGATTTATTATCTACCTTCTCTTCCACCAGATCGAACGCTGCCACAGAAACTGCCTTGCGCATCGCCAGCCATTTGCCGAGCACCAGCACCATCAAGGCGCCCGATGCTGGAATCAGCCAGTGCAGATAGTGGCGCGTTTCGACAACCGTTGCTAACAGCGCCTCGCTGACCAGCATCTCGCCCGCGACATAACCGAGCAGCGCACCGCCCGCGTAAATGATGAGCGTGAAGCGATCAATCAGCTTCAGCACCAGCTGGCTGCTCCATGCAATCAGCGGGATGCTGATCAGCAACCCGAATACCAGCAGCAATTTATTGCCCTTGGCCGCAGCAGCCACGCCCAGCACGTTATCCAGACTCATCACGAAGTCGGCAACGATGATGGTTTTGACCGCGCCGAGCAGCCGCGTATCGGCCTTGATGTTGCCCGCATTATGTTCCTCTTCGGGCAGAATCAGCTTGATGCCGATCCAAAGCAGCAGCAACGCGCCGATCAATTTCAGATAAGGCAGCGCGAACAGGCTGACAGCAAAAAAAGTAAGCACCATGCGCAACCCTATTGCGCCACCCACGCCGAACAGAATGCCTTTTTTGCGTTGTTCCTGCGGCAGGTTGCGGCACGCAAGCGCAATCACAACCGCATTGTCTCCGCTCAACAGCAGATCGATCACGATGATCTTGAATACATCCACCCAGAACTGGGTGGCAGAAAACATTTCCAGCATTACCCGGCCTTTCGGAATCTATGCATCCTCTTGAAGCTGACGCTCGTGACATGCAGCACCCGGCGCTCGCAACATAGATTCATTTTTCAAGTCAATCGTGAAAGCAGTGTCAGTTAGGCCATTACGAGCGTGCTCGTTACTTCCCTACATTCATAAACGGTATTGGCGCTCCTGCGTAAATTGCAGTAGGCAAGGCTCCATTCCATTTATGAGCCTTGATCTGCTCGACCTCAATACGCCGAAGCTCAAGAATGTCCTTGCTTTGCGCCAATGCAGAACTTTGAACACGTATAGCCTCAGCCTGTGCCTTTGCAATCGTGATGTTCTTGTATGCTTCACCATCAGCAGTAGCACGAACAGCCTTTGCTTCCGCTTCTGCAACAGCAACTTTTTGCTTTTGTTCTGCTTCTACCGTCTTCAATTTGTTCTCTGCACCGAGGCGTAACTGCTCCTGAGTAACTTTTTCATTGATAGCCTTCATGTAGGAATCAGAAAATGAAAAATTGCGCATGTCGATATTGATTACTTGCGCTCCGTACACACCAAGCTTTTCACGAAGGGCTGATCCGATATCCCCGGAAACCTTAGCACGTTGGGAAATCAGATCCGGGGCGCTGTAACGGGCAGTGACCGCCTTGAATACTTCCTGGGTAGCGGTTTGAACATAAGATGAAAGGTCTCCGTTGTGTGAGTATTTTTCGTACACCTCGGATACCCTGTCAGTGGCGATAGAGTACCTGACAGTCATGCTGACCTTGACAGGCTGGGTGTCGGAGGTGCTTCCCTCCGCGTTCTCGATGTCTGCTTGCTCTGCACGAATACTGAAGTTATTGAGCTTTCTCCACGGAGGGAGTACCGCCAAGCCCTCATCCTCTATACCAACGATTTTCCCGAATTGTGTGACCACACCCCTGCTGCCTGTCGGTACTGCGTAGAACGGCCACAACAAATAAACCCCCAGCACCACCAAAATACCAACAATAACTTTCTTGTGATCAACCATCGCAATATTCATGACCGCTCCCCTTTATTTTATTTAGCTGCGTTGTACATCTCCCCGATACCTGCGCACCTATTATAGAGGCGCAGGTAATATATATTTTAATTCGAGCATCCAAAGCGCATATTCGTCATTGTGTATTTATCCCGGTTCACTCAACGCAATTAAGCTTCATCAAGCCTTGAAGCTCACCGTCACCCTCAATCCCTGTCCTTTGCTCACCGGCTGCATCTGCAATGTTGCGTCATGCACCTCTGCAATCCGTTTGACGATGGACAGCCCCAAGCCGCTTCCGCTGGCCTGAGTGCCCAGAGGACGATAGAACCGTTCCAGCACCTTGTCCCGCTCCTGTTCCGGAATGCCCGGGCCGTTATCGCTCACCGACAGTCTTATTTCTCCCTGTTCACGGACGATGCACACCTGCACTGATGTTCCTGGCGGTGTATGCCGTATCGCATTATCGAGCACGCTGCGCAACAACACTCGCAACAGCCCGGGATTGCCGCGCACCGTAGCTTCATCGCCCGCCAGCAATTCGAGTTGTACACCCTTTTCCAGCGCGGCTGGCACAAGCGCCGCAATCGCCTCGGCGGCGATATTCCTGAGTTGACAAGGTTCTGCTGTACTGCGATCCAGCGTATCCACCCTCGCCAGCGTCAGCAATTGTTCGATCAGGTGTGCGGCACGGTCGCAGCCGAGAATCGCGTTATCGAGCGCATGGATGCGTTCCGCTTCTCCGGAAGCGGCCCTTGCCACTTGTGCCTGCGCCTTGATCGCAGCCACCGGTGTACGCAATTCATGCGCGGCATCTGCGGTAAAGCGTCGTTCTTTCTGCATGGAAGCATCGATGCGGATGAATAACCGGTTGAGCCGCTCGATCAGCGGCGCCACTTCGCGCGGGGCGGTCGATGCATCCAGCGCGGCGAGATTGTCCGGCTCGCGCTGCTCCACCTCGCGGGCCAGCTTGTCCAGCGGGCGCAAGCCGCGCATCACCGCGATCCACAGCAGGAATGCCAGCAACGGCAGGGAAAACCACAGCGGACGCAGAAGGTTACCCGCGATGCCGCGCGCCAGATCCTTGCGCACATCGGAGTGTTCCGCCACATGGATCAGGTATTCGCCGGATTCATCCCAAGTACTGAAGACGCGCCAGCGTTTTCCGTCGATGATGTTGTCGCTGAAGCCGCGCTCTTTGCTCGCCAGCGGTTGTTGCGGGGCGTTGGCGGAATGCAGGCGCAACTGCTGCCCTTTCTCCCATACCTGGAACGCGACGCGGCGCGCATATTTGTGCAACAGCGGTGTATGCTCGGTTTCCAGTTCATCGATCTCGTGCGTTGCCTGGACGACCAGTAACGCAGCCGTCTGCGCCAAGTGCGCATCCAGCACCTCGTCGAATTCCTCGCGTGCATCAAGGTAGGTGAAGGCGGTCGCGCCGAGCCAGACCAGTGTGATCGCCGCCAATGCCATGACCAGCAGGCGTTGTTTGAGCGATGTGCGTTGTGCCATTTCAGATGGCCTTGTCGCGCGGAATAAGGTAGCCGACGCCGCGTATGGTTTCGATCAGTTCGGGGGAAAGCTTGCGGCGCAGGTGATGGATATGCACCTCCACAGCATTGCTTTCGATCTCGTCGCCCCACGCGTAGAGCTGTTCTTCGAGCTTGGCACGCGACAGCACTTTTCCCGCGTTGATCATCAGGGCATGTAGTAGCGCGAATTCCTTGACCGAAAGCTCAACCGGCTTATCCCGGTACAGCACGCGATGAGCAGCGGGGTCGAGCCTGGCCCCGGCAATCTCCAGCAAGGGCTCTGTCTTCCCGCTGGCGCGGCGTACCAGTGCGCGCAGGCGCGCCGCCAGCTCGCCCATGTCGAACGGCTTGACCAGATAATCGTCCGCGCCGGTATCCAGCCCTTTGATGCGGTCATCCACCGTATCCATTGCGGTCAGGATCAGCACGGGTGTCGGGATGTTGCGACTGCGCAGGCGGCGCAACACTTCCAGCCCGGAAAGGCGCGGCAAGCCCAGATCAAGCACCACCGCTGCATAGGGCTCGGTGGAGAGCGCCTGTTCCGCCGACGCGCCATCTTTCATCCAGTCAACCGCATAACCGGACTGCTTCAAGCCAGCCTGAATCGCATCGCCCAGCAAGGAATCATCTTCGACTACCAGTACGCGCATCATCCGCCCCTGAGTTAAATGTCATTCAATCGTCATCGTGGTGTCCGGCCTGTGCTGCAATCGCACTTGGCGTCACCAGTCCGGTTGCCGGATATCCGACCCAGAATGCCACAACAGCGGCCAGTATTATGACACCCAGCCAGAGATTTGAGCGACGAATACCTTGATCCGGTTCGGCGGACTTGAAACCGGTAACCATGGAACGCACCAGATTCTCGCGGTGCATCAGGCTGCTCACCACCACCCCGGCGATGTGGATTGATACCACAGCCAGCATGGCACTGGCGACGAACTCATGCAGTTCCTTCACCGCCTCTCCACCGACATCCTGAAACGACATCACCCCGGTGGCTCCAGATGAAATGCCCAGCCCCAGCAACAGCCAGATCGCCATGCTTCCGGCCGGGTTGTGCCCGACGTAATGTACCGGCTTGCCTTTGAACAGCGACCGCACGTAAGACACAATCTCGCCGGGCTTAAACATGAACGAGCGGAACTGCGCATAACGTGTGCCGAAAAACCCCCACAGCAACCTGAACCCGATCAGACCCAGCAGGGTATAGCCAAGCACTACGTGGATATCGCGATATCGCTCCGATTCCGCTGTCAAAAATGCACCGCTAAATGACAACGCCAGCAGCCAGTGAAAAATCCGCGTCGGCACGTCCCAAACCAGAATACGTTGACTCATGACAATCTCCTTTTACCTGGGTATTTTGATATTGCGTTCACTGAAATCACCGCGATCCGCCTGCGGGTGACAAGCCGCGCAATTGGCCGGGCTTTTCACCTGCTGGCTCTTCCAAACCGCTGGGTTGATTTCGTGACTGTCGTGCTTGCGCTTGAACCATATGGACTCGCTGATCCGCAGCGGCGCAGTCGGTGCGCTCCATCGGTTGGAAGCGTTGTTCACCAGAAATGCGGTGATCTCCTTGTTGTCCTGTGCATCCAGCGAAGCATCCGAGCCGAAATGTTTGTCCAGGCCGGACATGACCTTGCGCCATGATTCGGCAGGCAACAGACCCGGTGCATAGGCGACGTGACAAGTTGAGCATTCCTGCTGGAACCTGGCGTTGGTTTGTGCGGGCTGGAGCGGTTTGCCGCGATTTTCGCCGCCGTATTTCCCGCTGTCATTATCTGCCCGTGCTGCGGACATCGTTACACTCATAGCCAAAATGGCAACTGCAAGCGCGCGGGGAAAATTTCTATAATAAATTGACATATCAGTCTCCTTGAGCACTATTTAACGGCAAGCAGATAAGTAAGCACATCGCCTTTTTCCTGCGGTGTGCAGACACGATCAAGCACATCGTTGCAATTGCGCTTGAACCATTTTGCGACTTTGCCCGGATCAGTAAACCGCTCCGCATTAACAGACGGCGCTAACGGTTGTATGGCTTTATCGGTCTTTGCATGCTTGCCCGGCGCAGCGGGATTTTCGGTATGGCAGGAAGAGCAGCTCCATTCATGACCGTGCTTTGTCCTGAAAAAACTCTCGCCGCGCGCAGCCGAGAACCCCTGAAAACCGGGGGTGTCCGACGCTTCCTTCTGGATTGAAGCTAGTATCTCGTTGTGGGTTTCCGCAAAAGCGGATTGCGCCGCCAATCCGGCAGCAAACACAAGCGCCAAACCTGATGTATGGAATATTTTCAACATTTTTGATCTCCTGAATTGAACTACGAGGAGTGCAGAATAGAAGGCCAAGCTTAAGGAATGCTTAAGCGCAAAATAATATTTTGGAGTCAATCCCCACAATGAGTTGCAGTGAGGGAGATGGATGGTGCCGCTTGACGGACTCGAACTGTCGACCTACCGCTTACAAGGCGGTTGCTCTACCAACTGAGCTAAAGCGGCATTACGGAAAAACGGGGCTGCTAGAA
>JACREA010000125.1 GCA_016218465.1 Nitrosomonadales bacterium
AATCTCAACTCGTTCCGCTTCCTCGAACAGGCGATCAACTACGAAGTGCAATGGCAGGTCAACACGCTGGAGAACGGCGGCACCATCCAGCAGGCGACCGTGCTGTTCGATCCCGACAAGGGCGAGACGCGCATGATGCGCACCAAAGAAGAAGCGCACGATTACCGCTACTTCCCCGACCCCGACCTGCTGCCGCTGGACATCAGCGAAGAGTGGAAAGATCAGGTGCACGCCACGCTGCCGGAACTGCCGCACGTCAAGCAGGCGCGCTACGTAGACGAGTTCGGCCTGTCAGCTTACGACGCTAGCATCCTCACTGCCTCGCGCGAGATGGCGGAATTTTTTGATGCAACTCGGATGCATTTGGATACCGAAAATGATATAGATAATCCAAAACTTTGTGCAAATTGGATCATTGGTGAAGTGGCCGCACAACTAAATCGCGATGAGCTGGATATTACTCAATGCCCAATTACAGCACCTCGACTTTCAGAATTATTGGCATATGTAGCTAAAGGAAGAATTTCTAATTCCAGCGCAAAAGAAGTATTTCGCACAATGTGGACTGAGGGCGGCGATGCTGACTCAATCATTTATAAAAAAGCATTAGAGCAAATTTCCGACACGGGCGCGATCGAATCGCTGGTGGACGAGATCATCGCCGCCAACGCCGACAAGGTGGCAGAATATCGCAGCGGCAAGGACAAGCTGTTCGGCTTCTTCGTCGGCCTCGCAATGAAAGCCAGCAAGGGCAAGGCCAACCCGGCGCAGTTGAACGACATCCTGAAGCGAAAACTGGCGGGCTAATCCCTTTGCGCCAAGTCGAAGCGCATCACGCGATAGAACTGCGCAAAGCAATATTCTACTTGCGGTTCGCAAACCAATGCCTTGCCCTGCTTCTGTAATGCCTCACTCAATTTTGCGCTGACGTCTTCCCGCCAGAACCCCGGCAGGAACGGCTCCAGATGCCCAAGCACCCAGCGAAACGACAACAACCGGTACAGCCAATGCCGCTCCGGCGTTGCGGCATATTCGGTGATCAACACCGAACCGTCCGGACGCACCACGCGCGCGATCTCGGCATAGGTGTTATGGCGTGCCTCGGCAGGCATTTCGTGGAACAGGAAAAACACGATCACCTGATCGAACGCATCGTCGCGGTAGCCGAGACTTTCCGCATTCATGCGCGCCAGATGGCAACGGTCCGCAACATTCCGGGTTTTGCGCCGCGCCAAATGCAACTGCCCGGTTGCGACATCGCACAGGTGAACTTCATTGTCCGTGCTGGACAGCAGCGAGGGCGTGAGCTTGCCGTACACGCAGGTCAGTTGCAGTATCTTTGCGTCTGGTTTTGTCTCGATTTTCGCTAGTGTGCTTTTCAGCAACTTGTCATATTGGCCAAACAGGATGGCGTTAATAATGGGCTGATGATCGAAGAACCATATCCCCCATCGCCACAAATACGCCCACCAGTAATAGCGCGCCAGATACTCCGGAACACCGTCGAGAAATTTCTTGTACAGGCGCATACCGCCAGCGACTAGGCCGGGTTGCGCGGCTTGCGTGGTTTTCGCGGCGCGTTGGCGAATAGCCGGTCATACGACCACCGAGGCAAAAATTTGAGTATTTGCCCGACCAGGCCCATTTGCCACGGTATCACGGCGAATGAGGTTTCTCTCTCGATAGCGTACGCCATGCGCTTTGCCGCCTCATCGGCATCCAGCATGAACGGCATTGCGTAGGGGTTGTTTGCTGTCATCGGTGTCCTGATGTAACCGGGGCAAATCGTGACGACCTTTACCCCGCTCCCGCGCAATTCGACGCGCAATGATTCCAGATAGGATATCGCTGCGGCCTTGGAAGCGGAGTATGCGCTGGAGCCAGGCAGCCCGCGAAAGCCCGCCACACTGGCAATGCCAACCAATGATCCCCGTTTCGCTTCGCGCATCGCCGCGATGAAAGGCTGGAAGGTTTTCACCATGCCCAGCACGTTGATATCCAGTACTTGCTGAAAAGCATCAATGTCTTCGGCGTATTCGGTGAGCGTGCCGACACTCACGCCGGCGTTGGCAATCACCACGTCGGGAACGCCTGCACGAGTAATGAAATCGTTGGCCGCCTGCTGTATGGCAGGCGCATCGCGCACGTCAAGTTCGTAGCAGAAGGCCCGGCCTGGAAATTCTGTGACAAGTGTTTGCAGCAATTCACCACGGCGTGCGAATGCGGCAATCGTTGCACCTTGTTCAAGATAATGGCGCGCGAGGGCAAGTCCCAATCCACTCGACGCGCCACTGATGACCAGCGACTTAATATGTGTCTTTTGCATGTTTAGTCGAATGACCATGCAAGGCTGACCACGCGCAACGGCATCTTGCTGTCTATCACCGAGGCCAAAGCGCGCGCTGTCTGTATTGCCTTATCGGTTTGCCTACTTTTTGTGTTCTTTGCGTGCCTTCACGATCACTTCTTTCAGCACGCGGATGAGCTCTTCCGGTTGCAGCTCGGAAACCAGGTATTTGCCGTCCACCACCAGGGTGGGAGTGCCGGAAATGCCATAACTGCGGATCATTTGTTTGGCGCGTGTCACTTTGCTCTGCATGGAAAAAGAGTTGTATGCAGCGGAAAACTTTGCGCGGTCCACACCTTTTGTGGCTACAAAATCGCTGATATTGGCTTCATCATGCAGATCCACGTTGTCCACATTCATTGCGCGATACAGCGCGTCGTGCAACTGACGATCCTGCCCCATACTTTCCAGCGCATAGTAAGCGCGTGCCAGCGGCTCCATTGAGTCGCGATAGATAGTTGGAACGTAGATCAATTCGACATCCTTGGGCATGGTCTTTTCCCATTCGGTCAGTTTAGGATGCAAGTGAAAACAATGGGAGCAGCCGTAAAAGAAAAATTCCAGCACTTCAATTTTAGTGCCGCTGGCCGGTTGCGCCGGGTTCAACAATTTATAATCCTTACCCGGCTCCACTGCGGCAAGCGTCGCACTGCCAACCAACAATGATGCTGCAACAATCAATAATTTAATTATTTTTTTCATAAATTGCTCCTTGGTAATAATGTTCAACGCGCTGCAGAAAGGTGGAAGTTAATGCTCAAAACCTCGCGGGAAATGCAGAGATGAAGGACTCATCCTAAGGGTAAGCCTTCCGCCGGGACCTACTGCGCTTTTATTGGAGTGCTGTCCACCCCGTTTTGTTTCAAAAAACTGCGTGCACTGTTCAACTCTCCCTCGTTTTTGTAAGGCCCCAAACGCACGCGATACCAAACACCCTTATCGGGGATGGCCGCAGACTGAACGCTGGCTTCGACCCCCAGTAAAGCAAGCTTGGCCTTGAGCTTTTCAGCGTCATCCGCTTTGGGGAAAGAACCCGCCTGCAGAAGATGCGGCTCGTAGGCAACAGCCGGCTTGGTATCTGCAGGCTTGGATTTGTCCGCGTGCTTGGCCGGTGCGGCAACAGTCGCATCCTGTTTGTCGGTCAGCACTTTGTAGAATTCGAAACGCGGCTTGCCGTTGCTTTCGCCAGCCACTGGCGATTTCGGGGCAGGCGTTACAGTTTCGGCGGGCACCACAGGCTTTGCTGCATCTGTCGGCGGATTGACCGCTATCTGATCTTTTTTCAGAAAGGGGCTGGGGGATTTCATCAGATACCATGTTAATCCTGCAGCCATGCCAACACCGATTACCAAGCCAACGAAAATACCGGTCCATAACGGATTAACGCCCTTGCGAGATGCTGCTGGTCTGTTGCCTGTGCTTCTGCTCATGTTTTATCCATTCCTTTTTTACATCCCCGCCTTACATCTTCTCTTTACATATTCTCGGGGGCGCTCACACCGAGCATTGCCAAACCATTGCGAATCACTTGTGCCGTTGCGGCAATCAACGCCAGCCGAGCCAACCTGACTGCATGGTTCTCAACCAGAAAGCGCGTTGCATTATAGTAGCTGTGGAAATCCGCCGCCAAGTCCTTCAGATAAAAAGCGATCAGGTGCGGCGCCAGATCAAGCGCGGCGTTTTCGATCACTTGCGGATAATCGATCATCTGCTGCAACAGCGCGGTTTCGTATTCGCTGTTTAACAACTCAATATCCGCTTGCAGCAAAGCTTGCCGCTCACCACCCCATTGGGCCAGCACTGCACTGATGCGTGCATGAGCGTATTGAATATAGTACACCGGATTGTCGTTGCTCTTCGATTTCGCCAGATCGATGTCGAACACCAGTTGCGAATCTGGGTGCCGCGCCGCGAGAAAATAGCGTGTCGCATCACACCCAACTTCGTCGATCAAGTCGCGTAGCGTGACATAACTGCCTGCGCGTTTGGATATTTTTACCTCCTGACCGTTGCGCAGCACCGTCACCATCTGATGCAACACATAGTCCGGCCATCCTTGCGGGATGCCGGCATCCAGCGCCTGCAACCCCGCTCTTACGCGGGTAATCGTGCTGTGGTGGTCGGCACCCTGCTCGTTGATGACGCGGGTAAATCCGCGCCGCCACTTGTCCAGATGATAGGCCACGTCCGGCACAAAGTAGGTGTATGTGCCGTCGCTCTTGCGCATCACCCGGTCCTTGTCGTCGCCAAAATCGGTGGTGCGCAGCCACAGCGCGTCGTCCTGCTCGTAAGTGTGTCCGCTGGCGATCAGCTTGCTGACCGTTTCCTCCACCTTGCCTTCCGAATACAGCGCGGACTCCAGCGAGAACACATCGAAGTTCACGCCGAAAGCTCGCAAGTCGATGTCCTGTTCGCGGCGCAGGTAGGCGACCGCAAAATGGCGGATCGCCTCGGTATCGTTCACATCGCCGGAAGCATGCACATGCTGGTCGTCTGCCTCCACCGTTTCTTCAGCCAGATAGGCGTTGGCGACATCCGTGATGTAATCGCCGCGATAACCCGCTTCCGGCCAGGATGGATCATCCGGCGTAATCCCCAGGCAGCGCAGCTGCACGGAGCGCGTCAGGTTATCGATCTGCACGCCGGCATCGTTATAGTAAAACTCGCGCGTCACATTCCAGCCAGCCGCGTGCAACACATTGCACAGGCAATCGCCCACCGCCGCGCCGCGCCCATGCCCGACATGCAGAGGGCCGGTCGGGTTGGCGGAAACAAACTCCACTTGCACCTTGCGCCCCGCGCCGAGATGAATATGCCCGTAACCCGCGCCCGCCCTCAACACGCCATGCACCACCCCCTGCTTTGCCGCCGTGGTGATGAACACATTGATGAACCCCGCCCCGGCGATCTCCACCTTCTCGACGGCGTCGGATTCCGGCAGCGCCGCAATCAACGCCTGCGCGATGTCGCGCGGAGATTTGCGCAACGGCTTCGCCAGCTGCATCGCCAGGTTGCAGGCGTAATCGCCATGTGTAGCCAGCTTGGGGCGCTCGATGAGTATCTCGGTTTGTGTTGCGTCAGGCGCAACCTCGCGCAAAGCCTGCGCGAACAATTCGGACAAATGGGATTTGAAATTCAACACAGCAGACATGAAACGGCACCAGTAATCGTAAAATTCGCGCAGCGATTCGTTTGTCCCTTCTCCTCCTCGTGGGATAACCAGCGACTTGGCT
>JACREA010000126.1 GCA_016218465.1 Nitrosomonadales bacterium
CACTGTCGAGATGAAGATTTTGCCATCGCCGATCTTGCCGGTATGCGCTGCCTTGATAATCGCTTCGACGGCCGTATCGAGCAGTTCCGCCGGAATCACCACCTCTAATTTGATCTTTGGCAGAAAATCCACCACATATTCCGCGCCGCGATACAACTCGGTATGGCCCTTCTGGCGGCCAAAGCCTTTTACTTCGGTCACCGTCAAACCGCTTACTCCCAGTTCGGAAAGTGCTTCACGTACTTCATCCAGCTTGAATGGCTTGATAATCGCTTCGATTTTTTTCATGGTAAATCCCCTGGTGCGTTAGTGTGTCGTTGAATAGTGCCATTGTACCAATAGCAGCAAATAATTGAATCAGTCCAGCTCGCAGTAGCTCACCGACAGGATTTCCAGTTCCTGGATACCAACCGGCGTGCGCAATGTCGCCACTTCACCTTCGCGCAATTTGAGCAGCGTTCGCGCAAGCGGTGAGACCCAGCTGATCAAACCGGAGCCTACGTTTGCCTCATCCACGCCGACGATGCTGTATGTGCTTTCGCAACCGTTGTCGTCACAAACCGTCACCGTCGCGCCAAAGAATACCTGTTCGCATTCCCCGCGTTGCGCCGGGTCGACGACTTCGGCCAGTTCCAGACGCTTGCGCAGGAAGCGCACACGCCGGTCAATCTCGCGCAGGCGCTTCTTTCCATAAATATAATCGCCATTTTCCGAGCGGTCGCCGTTGGAGGCAGCCCAGGTAATGGTTTTAACCAAGGCAGGGCGTTCCACCTTCCACAGGTGATCCAATTCTTCTTTCAGCTTGCGGTATCCGTTGGGCGTGATGTAATTTTTAACGCCAACAGGCAACTGCGCCGAAGGTTCCGGCTCGTCGTCTTCGGTATCGTTATTTCGCGTGAATGCGTTGTTCATACTGGCAATATTACCTTAATGTTCCATATAACTACGATGACGTAGCAAAAATGGTTTTCGTTACAAAAAGAATCCAGTACCGAGTTTTGTCGTATTCGACCAGGCATGTCTCATAAAGTTTATTGTACTTACTCAATTCCATCGGTACGATGACCCGCTGAAGCGCCACGCTTGGCCGCGCCAAAAAAGGTTAGCACTATGGATCGCACCGATGCCCTGTTCTGGAATCTTCCATCCGAATCCCTTCTGTCACAGATGGAGGCGCTTCCGTCCGGACTGAGCCGGCGGGAAGCGCATTCGCGCAACGTACAGTTCGGCCCCAACACGCTGCGTAACTACGGCGAACGGCCACTGATCATCCAGTACCTGAGCCATTTCAAAAACCCGCTGGTAATGGTTCTTCTGGCTGCCAGCGCCGTGTCCGCACTGACTGGCGAGATCACCGGGTTCGTGATTATCTGGGCCGTCGTGCTGATGAGCGTGACGCTGGATTTCATTCAGGAATACCGGGCCGGGCGCGCCGCAGAACAGTTGAAACACGCTGTAGCAGTGCGTGCCACTGTGCTGCGCGATGGATATTCCCAAGAGATTCAAATAGCCGGGCTGGTGCCGGGCGATGTGGTGCTGCTGGCTGCGGGCGATCTCATCCCGGCCGATTGCCGCTTGCTGGAGGCAAAGGATTTTTTCGTCAACCAGTCGCTGCTGACGGGCGAGTCCTATCCGGTAGAAAAAAAGGCGCATGATCTGCCAGCACCGATGGAAGACCTCAGCCATGCAGAGAATGCCGTGTTCATGGGCACTTCTGTCATCAGCGGGATGGCCAAGGCGATAGTCTGCCGCACAGGAGCCGACACAGCGATGGGCAATATCGCGGACTCTCTTGTAGTCAAACCACCGCCTACCGCTTTCGAGCTGGGCACCCAGAGCTTTGGCATGCTGATCATGCGCCTGACTATCCTGCTGGTGCTGTTCGTGTTCCTGATCAACGCGTTCTTCCATCGGCCATTCCTCGAATCGTTTCTGTTCGCCATCGCGCTGGCCGTCGGCCTCACGCCTGAGTTGTTGCCGATGGTGATTACAGTGACGCTGTCGCGCGGCGCCCTGCGCATGGCGAAAAAGCAGGTGATCGTGAAACAACTTGCCGCAATTCATAACCTGGGCAGCATGGACGTGCTGTGCACCGACAAGACCGGCACGCTCACCGAGGGACGCATCCAGCTGGAACGCCACCTCGACGCACAAGGGAACGACAGCGCGCAGGTGTTGCAACTGGCCTATCTCAACAGCTATTTCGAAACAGGCTTGAAGAGTCCGCTGGATGATGCAATCCTCAGGCATGAGGAGATTAACGTAAGCAGCTGGCGCAAGATTGATGAGGTACCCTTTGACTTCGAGCGGCGGCGTGTTTCGGTGTTGGTAGATCAGGGCGAAAAAAGGCTGCTCGTGGTTAAGGGTTCGCCCGAGGATATTCTCAGGCTGTCCACGCGATATGCTGTCGGCGAAACACTTTACTCACTGCCGCTGGACGAAAAAGTGCTGGCATCCATCCAGGCCTTGCACGACAGCCTCGGCCGGGAGGGTTTCAAGGTGCTCGGCATCGCCTTGCGCCCGGTGGCGTTGGACCATCCGCATGCCGTCGTCGACGATGAAGCCGAACTGATCTTCGCCGGTTTCGCCGCCTTCCTCGATCCGCCGAAAGCAAGCGCGGCACACGCACTCAAGGCGCTGTCAGCGAGCGGGATCAACATCAAGATCGTTACCGGCGACAGCGAGCTGGTCACCCGCCACGTGTGCGCCCAATTAGGTATGCCGGTCACGGGCGTGCTGAACGGCAGCGAGATCCAGCGGATGGACGACCCAACACTGGCGGTGCGGGTGAGGGAAGCCAACCTGTTCTGCCGTGTCACGCCAGCGCAGAAAAACCGCGTGATCCTGTCGCTGAAAGCGCAGGGTCACACAGTCGGTTACCTCGGGGATGGCATCAACGATGCGCCTTCGCTACGCTCGGCGGATGTCGGTATCTCGGTGGACAGCGCCGTGGACGTAGCAAAAGCGGCGGCTGACATAATCATTTTGCGGCACAGCCTGAACGTGCTGCATGAAGGCGTAATTGAAGGCCGCCGCACTTTCGTCAACATCATGAAGTACATCATGATGGGAACGAGCTCCAATTTCGGAAACATGTTCAGCATGGCCGGTGCAACACTGTTTCTCGCGTTCCTGCCGATGCTGCCGGCACAGATTCTGCTCAACAACCTGCTCTATGATGTCTCGGAACTTCCGATTCCGATGGATAGCGTAGACAACAGCTCACTGTCCCATCCCAGGCACTGGGACACGACCTTCATCCGCAACTTCATGTGGGTAGTCGGGCCGGTCAGCTCGGTATTCGATTTCCTGATGTTCTTCATCCTGTTGAAGGTTTTCGATGCCGGTGAAATGTTGTTCCATACCGGCTGGTTCATCGAATCCATCGCGACCCAGGTGCTGGTGATCTTCATCATCCGCACCCGTGGCAATCCCTTCAAGAGCCGGCCTGCAATTGCGCTAACCCTTACTTCAACGCTGGTCGTTCTGATAGCTGCAGCGTTGCCTTTTACGCCATTCGCGTCGCATCTCGGCTTCGTTGCTCCGCCGCCTCTGTTCTATGTGATTCTGCCCGTAATAGTGCTTTGCTATCTCACGACAGTGGAATTTGTGAA
>JACREA010000127.1 GCA_016218465.1 Nitrosomonadales bacterium
CTGCGCGATTCCTTGTCGATGTGGCGAATCGCCTCTTCCAGCGTGGCCATCGCCTCGTTCAAATCCTTGGCTTGCGCATCGAGGTAAGCCTTGCGCTCGGTTGCTGTCTGAAGCTCTTCGAGCGCCGCGAGATTGACCGCGCCCAATGCTTCGATATCAGCATTCAGCCTGTTCAGATCATTTTGCAGGGCATTCGGTTTGTTTTTACCGGCTTCCAATAGAGGCAGCAGCGCCAGCTCATCCACGCCCTGCAATTGCTCCGCCCATTGTTCAAAATGCAGGCGTGCCTCCTGCTCCTTCAGGGTCAGCTCGTTGAGTTTCTCGCGCAACGGATTAAGTTTGTACTCGCATGCGAGTCGATCCTGCTCGAATTTATGCAAATTGACTGTGGCGTTTTCCAGAATATTGCGTGCCTCGCCCAAGGCTTGCTCACAAGCCTGCCGCACTTGCAGCGCGTCCTGCAACTGCTGCTTGGCCGTTTCATCATCGCTGCCTGACAAGTCTGCATTCAGTTGAATTAAATTCTGCTCGGATTGCGCCAATGCATCGGCGATCTGCTGCGTGTTGTGTTGCAGATCGGTGATTTTCTCGCTGCAGGTCTTGGCAAAGAATCGCGCCTCCTGCAAGGCGTGTTGCGCTTGCTGAGCTCTTCCACGCTGCTCACGCAGCGCGCTATCCAGAGCATTGGCATTGCGTTGCGCCTCATCAACTTGTGCATGAAAAGCAGATATCTGCTCGCGAAGTGTCGCCATCTGCTCATCGAAACTGTGCAGGTGATGTTGTTCAACATCGATCAGTTCAGCCACTTCATGCATCTCCCGCTCAATCTGCATAGTGCGCTCCGCACTGCGCTCGTGCGCCTGATTGAGTTTAAGTATTTGCATTTGCATGCCATGAAGACGTTGCTGCAACTCATTTCCGGAGGCAAGCAACGGTGCGATTTGCGCCTCGATTGATTGATAGTGCTGTTCGGCCTGTGCGACTTGTTGCCTGGAATACTCCGCATTGCGATTCTGCTCGGCCGACTCCTGCTCCAGTTTTTCGATCTCCCGCTGTCTTGCCAGCACACCATGCAACTGGCTATCCGGCGCGTGAAACAATAAACTGTGCGACCCAATCAGGTGGCCTTGCGGGGTGACGAACCAGCCGCCTTTCGGCAATTGTGAGCGCTGCGCATAACCTTGCGCCACATCGGCGACAGCATAGACATGCGTCAGCCAATCACGCATTGCCGGCAGCACTTGCGCATCCTGGCATTGCACATAGCTCAACAATGGGGTGAGTTGCGTTGGCTCAACACCAATTTGCTCAGTCGCAGGTGCAAACAGCGCCAGCTTCGCTGGCGGCGCGTCGTCCCAAGCGGCGACTTCCCCCAATAACGGCATGGCGACCGCATTCAACCGCTCACGCAACACCGCCTCCAGCGCATCTTCCCATCCATTTTCGATACGGATGGATTGCCACAGGCGCGGCAATTTTTCCAGTTGATGCTGCTGAAGCCATGCGTTGAGATTTTTGTCGTTATCCAGTTGCCGTTGCAATTGCTGCAACGCATGCAGACGCGCCTCGGTCTGGGCCAGCATCCGTTCCTGCTGTTGCAGGGAATCACGCTGATTGCGCCGCTGATTGTCAGCCTGCGGCAACTGCTCCTGCAAGCTTGCCAGTTTTTGCACTTGTGTGGCGCGCTCAGCTTCCAGTTCAGCCAGTTGCTGCTGCGCCTGCTGCATTGCATCATCATCGTGATGCGGCAGATTATCTTTTTCCAGCAGCAGGCGCGAGCGCCGTGATTCCATTTGTTGAATATTGCGCTGAAGATTTGCACGCTGCGTATCTGCCAATTGCAGCTGCTGTTCCAATTTAAGTTGTTCACGCTGCAACACGTTGTAGCGTTCCTGCGCGATGCGCGCAGCCTCCTCAGCCTGCGGCAGGCTTGCCCCTTCCAGTTGTGCATGCTGCTCGGCTTCAGCGACTTTGACAGCCGCACCGTCCTGCTGGCGTTGCCAATGTTCCAGCAAGGATTGCATGCCATGGCGCTGATGCTTTTGTTGTTCGATTTGTTTCTCTGTGTTGGAGATTTGCTGGATCATCCGCTGCCGTTGATCGGCCACATGCTTGATCTGCTGCTCAAGCCGCGCAATTTCGGCATTCGCGGTATAGAGTTCGCCCTGCTTGACGTGCAGCGCGTCTGATAGCTGGTAATGCCCGCTGCGTGCCGTTTCCAGCTGGGCTTCAATATCGCGCAAGCGTGCGGTTTCTGCTTCAAGTTCGGTGCGAGTTTTCTCCATCGCTTGCACAAATCTGGAGCGCTGCATTTCGGCTTCCTGCTTTTTTACCAGCCAGAACAAACGCTGCGTAGTATCGCGCTGCGTTTCCAGTACGCGGTATTGCCTGGCCACTTCGGCCTGCTCGCCCAGATGCACCAGTTGCTTTTCCAGCTCCTGCAGGATGTCGCTGACGCGCAACAGGTTGTCGCGCGTATCGCCGATGCGCAATTCGGTCTCGCGCCGCCGGTCGCGGTATTTGGAAACGCCAGCAGCTTCTTCGAGGAAAATGCGCAGTTCTTCCGGCTTGGCCTCGATGATGCGCGAGATCATGCCCTGCTCGATGATCGCGTAGGCGCGCGGGCCCAGCCCGGTGCCAAGGAAGATGTCGGTAATGTCCTTGCGTCTCACATGCTGATTGTTGATGTGGTAGCTGGAATCGCCGTCGCGCTGCAAAACCCGCTTAATGGAAATTTCCGCGTAACTCGACCACTGCCCGGCAGCTTTGCCCAGCGAATTATCGAATATCAGTTCCACGCTGGCGCGCGACACCGGCTTGCGCTGGCTGGAACCATTGAAGATAACGTCCTGCATGGTCTCACCGCGCAGGGCAGAGGCTTTGGACTCACCAAGCACCCAGCGCAGCGCATCGATCACATTCGACTTGCCGCAGCCGTTCGGGCCGACCACGCCCACAATTTGACCAGGCAGTTTAATGTGCGTGGGGTCAACGAAGGATTTGAAACCGGCTAACTTGATTTGGGAAAGGCGCAATTTATGAGGTCAGAACGATATAATGCCGACTATTCTAGCGGTCATGGCGGTCAAAGTCACTCCCAATCACTGACTGACATTACCGCTCCCTCACCCCTCCCTCTCCCGCAAGCGGGCGAGGGTGATAAAGTGTCGCTTTGCGACTTTAATTATTTACTGAACCTGACAGGCATACCAAATGGCGACTCAACCAGGCAAAACGCTGGAGACCTTTCCCAACCCAAACCCGCTGCGCGATTACCATATTCACATGGAAATCCCGGAGTTCACCTGTTTGTGTCCAAAAACCGGTCAGCCCGATTTTGCCACGCTGATACTGGATTACATCGCTGACGAGAAATGCATTGAGTTGAAGAGTCTTAAACTGTACATATGGTCATTCCGCAACGAAGGGCATTTTCATGAAGATGTGACCAACCGCATCCTGGACGATCTGGCCGCTGCAACCCAGCCGCGCTTCATGCGGCTTACCGCGAAGTTTTACGTGCGTGGCGGCATCTTCACCAACGTGATTGCAGAACACCGCAAACAAGGCTGGCAGCCAGCGCCAGTCGTTGAACTTGGCCAGTTCAATGCGCAGTCGAATACGCGTGGATAGTTGGCTCTAAAAAGTGCCTTTCAAAACTGTCGAAACACCATCTGGATATACTGAATGGCCAGAATCATCAATATGAATTACCCGCGTTATTCAATATCACTCCCGCCTCGCAATACTTGAAAAATCACATCGAATCCGAAGCCGCGTGATTGCAGGAAGCGTATTTGTTTGACTTTTTCACTGTCATCCTGCGGTGGTATGCCAAATTTTCTTTGCCACACTTCACGAGCCGCATCCAGTTCACTTTCTTTCAACGCAGGCAAAGCAGCGCTAATCAACTCTTCCGAAATGCCCTTCTGGCGCAATTCATGGGTAATACGCTGCATTCCGAAACGGCTGCGCTTGGCATGCAGAAATTGCGTGGCGGCGCGTTCATCGGATAGCCAGCCTCGAGCTGTCAAATCATCCAGGAGCGCATCCAGACTGCCTGAATGCGCCTGCTCGAAATCTTCACCTGCTTGTGCGTAAGGCTGCAACTTGCCGCGCAGCTCGGCGCGGCTGTATTCGCGGCGTGCCAAGTATTGCAAGGCACGCGCGCGTAAGCCTATTTCAGGCTTTTTCCTCACCCGGATGCCCGGCCAAAAGTTTTTCGGAGGCTTTCGAGCCTGCTTTTGCCCCGGTTTTTTCACCGGCCTTTTCGCCTGCCTTCGCAGCCGTTTTTTCACCGCCCTCCAGCAGCGCGACCCCGACAGCTTCGCGCACCTTGTTTTCAATTTCCCGTGCAATTTCCGGATGCTCGCGCAAATATTCGCGCGCATTATCCTTGCCTTGGCCGATCTTGTCGCCTTTGTAAGCGTACCAAGCGCCTGATTTTTCCACCAGCTTGTGCTGGACACCAAGATCGATAATCTCGCCTTCACGCGAGATGCCTTCGCCATACAAAATATCGAACAGCGCTTCACGGAACGGCGGGGCTACCTTGTTTTTCACCACCTTGACGCGCGTCTCGTTGCCGATGACTTCGTCGCCTTTCTTGATCGCGCCGATGCGGCGGATGTCGAGGCGCACCGATGCGTAGAACTTGAGCGCATTGCCGCCAGTAGTGGTTTCCGGATTGCCGAACATCACGCCGATTTTCATACGGATCTGGTTAATAAATATAACCAGCGTATTGGAGCGGTTGATGTTGCCTGTCAGCTTGCGCAGTGCCTGCGACATCAGGCGCGCATGCAGACCCATTTGCGCATCGCCCATCTCGCCTTCGATCTCGGCCTTGGGTGTCAGAGCGGCAACCGAGTCGATCACCACCACATCCACCGAGGCGGAGCGCACCAGCATGTCGGTGATTTCCAGCGCCTGCTCGCCATTGTCCGGCTGGGAAATCAGCAGGTCTTCCACCTTCACGCCAAGCTTCTGTGCATAGCTTGGATCAAGCGCGTGTTCCGCATCGACAAATGCTGCCGTGCCGCCCAGCTTCTGCATTTCGGCGATGACCTGCAAAGCCAGCGTGGTCTTGCCGGATGATTCCGGGCCGTAAATTTCAATCACGCGACCGCGCGGCAAGCCGCCTACACCGAGTGCAATGTCCAAACCCAATGAGCCGGTGGACACGACCTGAATGTCTTTTGCGACATCGCTCTCGCCCAGGCGCATGATCGACCCTTTGCCGAACTGCTTCTCGATTTGGCTCAACGCTGCCGCAAGTGCCTTGGTTTTATTGTCATCC
>JACREA010000128.1 GCA_016218465.1 Nitrosomonadales bacterium
GCGTATCGGCGAGAATCAGCGACAGCGAGCCCGGCACCAGCCCGGCAATCCGGTAAGCATTCACATACACCGCATTGCCCAGCCCAAGTTCGGCATCGCTTAGCAGTTCGCGCCGGTACGCATCCAGCACGATGTCCTGCGTGGAAGAAAAAAATGCCAAGAGAAAGCTAATGATAGTGATTGGATGAGTAAAAAAAACAAACACCGATTGCCATTCAACAATGGGAAATTTCAATAATCCAAAGAAGAAAGGAGCCCATGTAACTGTTGGCGGAAGAAGCCCCGCTGTTGAAACGAATCCATAACTCACGATTACAACGAGCAAACAAACCTGGGTCAGCAGCATCCAGCCGCGCCGCCGTCCCAGCAGTGGGACGACATAACGGTCGAGCAGCGGCGACCACAGGAACTTCCAGGTATAGGGAAACTGGATCAGCGCAAACAGCCCGATGGTCTTCAGGTCAACCTGCTCGCTGCGCAGCCATGCGGGCAACAGGTTGAACAGCAGGTACAGCGGCAAGCCGGAAGAAAATCCGGTGAACACGCAGATCAGCATGCGGCGGGTGAAGAGTTGTTGCCAGACTGTCATGTGTTCCGGTTTTCCTGAGAGATGCCGTTCGCCCTGAGCTTGTCGAAGGGGAACGGCCAATTACATGGCAAAAAGTGCTTCGAATCTCAGGCCGAACGGCCTTCTAAATCCCACGCTGAAACCGGTACACCGCCGTACTACCAAGCAGATTAGGCAGCAGACCCACTTCTCTTTCGCCGGTCATTACGCGGCGTGCCAGCACAGTCACGTTGAGGTCACGGCAAAACGTCTCGAAGTCATGCAGCGTGCACAGATGCACGTTCGGGGTGTCATACCACTGGTAGGGCAGCTCGCGCGACACCGGCATGTTGCCGAGCAGCACGCTGAGGCGATTTTTCCAGTAGCCGAAGTTGGGAAAACTGACGATACCCTCGCGCCCGACGCGCAGCATTTCCCGGATCAGCGGTTCGGTATGGCGTGTGGCTTGCAGCGTCTGCGACAGCATCACGTAATCGAAGGAATTGTCTTCAAAATCCGAAAGTCCGGACTCCAGATCGTTCTGGATCACGTTCACGCCATTGGCGATGCACGACACGATGTCGAGGTCGCTGATCTCCACGCCGTAGCCGCGCACTTCGCGGGTTTCCTTGAGATAGCGCAGCAGGCTGCCGTCGCCGCAGCCGAGGTCGAGCACCGACGCGCCCTTGGGTATCCAGGCGGCAATCGCGGCGAAGTCGGGCCGGGTTACGGCAAGCTTGGTGATATCGTTCGGGCTCATTTGACGAACTCGCTTGCTACGTTATCGAGGTAGGCACGCATCACGTCGAAGTAGTGCGGATGCTCCATCAGGAAAGAATCGTGGCCGTGCGTCGAGGTGATCTCGGCATAGCTGACGTTGCGCCGGTTGTGCAGCAACGGCCTGACGATTTCGCGCGAGCGTTCCGGCGAAAAGCGCCAGTCGGTGGTGAACGAGATCACCAGAAAATCCGCCTTTGCGCGAGCAAAAGCACGATTCAAATCGCCGCCGAAATCATGCGCCGGATCGAAATAATCCAGGGCCTTGGTCATCAGCAGATAGGTGTTGGCATCGAAATAGGATGCAAATTTGTCGCCCTGATAGCGCAGATAGGACTCGATCTCGAACTCGATGTCATAACCGTAACTGAATTTCCCGGAGCGCAATTCGCGCCCGAATTTATCCGCCATCACGTCGTCGGACAAATAAGTGATGTGCCCCAGCATGCGCGCAAGCCTCAGGCCGCGTGCCGGCACAACGTTGTGCCTGTAAAAGTCGCCGCCGTGAAAATCCGGATCGCCCAGTATCGCGCTGCGCGCCACATCGTTGAACGCGATATTCTGCGCGGTGAGGTGTGGCGCGGAGGCAATCGCCAGCACATGGCGCACGCGGCCGGGAAAGCTCAGCGACCATTGCAGTGCCTGCATTCCGCCCAGGCTGCCACCGATCACCGCCGCGAATTGCCGGATGCCGAGCAGGTCGGCGAGGCGCGCCTGCGACGCCAGCCAGTCATCTACCGTAATGACCGGGAAGCCCGATCCATAAGGTTGCCCGGTTTCGGGGTTGATCGAGGACGGTCCGGTAGAGCCGTGACATCCGCCGAGATTGTTCAGGCTGACCACGAAAAATTTATCGGTATCAACCGGTTTGCCGGGGCCAATCATATTGTCCCACCAGCCGATATTTTTGGGGTCGTCCGCGTAATAACCCGCAACGTGATGATGGCCGGACAGCGCATGGCATATCAGAATCGCGTTTGATTTGTCGGCGTTCAGTGTGCCGCAGGTTTCATACACCAGCTCATAGCGCGGCAACACCGCTCCGCTGCGGAAAACCAGCGGGGTGTCGAACTTGGCGCGTTTTGCGCTGACTATGCCGATGCTATTTGATGCGGTCAAAATGAGTACCTTATATAAACCTGAAAACTGCATCTAGCCACAGATGCACACGGATGATCACTGATAAAACAAAGCAATGAATGAAATTTGCCTTTCACCGTTGGTGCGATTCATGAATCACCCCTACATCAATTTACATAGCCCATTGATAATCCGTGTTCATCTGTGTTCATCCGTGGCTGAACTGCTTTTCACAGGATAAAACCCGCTTTTGCTAAAACGAAAAAAAACCGCTCGGCTAAAACGGAGCGGGTTGCCTCGCTTTAGCTGGAATATTTAACGTGCCCCGCAAGCTGATGTCAAATCGGCACTGTGCGCAGTTTCCGCGTTTTGTGAAATGCTGTCAATCTGGGCGTTAAGGCATCTAGGCGTTAAGGCGATGCAGCAAATCGCGGATTTTCATCGGATCGTCGGTGCGCAATATCTTCTGCGTAAGGTTGGCGATTTCCGGAAGGCTTGTGGTGAGCACGCGCTGTTTGATGCTGGGTACTTGTGCGGAGAACATCGAGAACTGGCGTAAACCAAAGCCCAGCAGCAGCCGCGTATAGGGTAATTCACCCGCCATCTCGCCGCACACCGAGACTGGCACGCCGAACCGGCCAGCAGTGCTAATGATGTGTGCGAGCAAATATAACACCGCAGGGTGCAGCGGGTCATACAGGTGAGCGACATCTTCGTCGGTGCGGTCTATCGCCAGCGTGTATTGAATCAGGTCGTTGGTGCCAATGGACAGGAAATCGAGCTTCTTGGCGAATACGTTGAGTGCCAATGCTGCGGCAGGTATCTCGATCATGCCGCCGATTTTCACTTCACGGTCATAGGGAATACCTTCCGCATCCAGGTCTTGCTTGGCCGCAGCGACGAACTGCAAGGTCTGGTTGAGCTCCGAAATGCTGGACAACATTGGTATCAGTATCTTGACGTTGCCATAATGTGAGGCGCGCAGCGCAGCGCGCAACTGGGTGCGGAATAATTGCGGTTCGGCCAGACACATGCGGATCGCGCGCAATCCAAGCGCCGGATTGTTTGCAACGCGTTCTGCGCCTTTGATTTGTTTGTCTGCGCCCAGATCGAAGGTTCGTATGGTAACCGGCTGCCCATCCATTCCCGCCGCCACTGTGCGGTATGCCTCGAATTGTTCTTCTTCATTCGGCAAAACATCGCGGTTGAGAAACAGAAATTCGCTGCGAAATAAACCGATACCGGTCGCGCCATGCTCTCTTACTTCGGCGACATCTTCCGGCTTCTCAATATTGGCGAGCAATTCGATGGCTGTGCCATCAAGGGTGTCGGCACGCGCAGTGCGCAACCGCTTGAGCTTCTTGCGTTCCAGTTCCCATTCGCTTTGGCGCAGCTTGTATTCCGCCAGTATCGGCTTGTCCGGGTTGATGATCAGAACGCCCTGCTCGCCGTCCAATATCAGCAGATCATCTTCGCGGATCAATTCACGCGCATGGCGCAAGCCGACCACGCATGGCGTGTCGAGGCTGCGTGCGACAATTGCGGTGTGCGATGTTGCGCCGCCCACGTCTGTAACGAATGCGGCATATTGATGAGGCTTGAACTGGATCAGGTCGGCAGGACTCAGGTCGTGCGCCACCAGTATCATCTCGACATCATGGCGCGCCGTGGGTAACTGGTGGCCGTACTGCCCGAGTAATTGTTTGAGCAGGCGTTCGGCGACCTGCTTCACATCAGTCTGGCGCTCGCGCAGATAGGCGTCTTCAAACTCATCAAATTGCGAAACCAGCGCTTCGGTCTGTACTTTGAGCGCCCACTCGGCATTGCAGTGTTCGCTGGCAATCATCTCGCGCGGCGTTACGCTCAACAGCGGATCGTCCAGAATCATCTGGTGCAATTCGAGGAAGGCATCGAATTCGGCTGCGGCACGCGTGGGACGGTTGCTGCGCAGGCTGGCAAATTCATTGCGCGTAGCCTGCAAGGCGGCATCAAAACGCGCGATCTCCTCATCGATGAACTGCTTGGGCAATACGTAATGCGCTACCTCCAGCGAGGTGCGCGAAATCAGGTGCGCATGGCCGATGGCAATACCGCTGGAGACCGTGATGCCGTGCAACGTAAAACTCATAGACACCTCGGTAAACCTACTACGCAGCTCGATTCACCCGCAAGGAGTAGGCCGGTGGGTGCCCGGCTGCCACGCAGCCACCCTTCCGCTCGCTGCGTTGCACGGTGCTCGCCGCCTCGCCTACCCATATGGTATGTGGCTACGGCATAACCTGAAGGTGAGTCTCCGCCGAAACTCGCTCTGCTCGTTTTCTCGTTGCTCCGCTCCGTGCGCCTTGCACTCAAGCTGCTCGCTACGGTTTCTCGAGGTGTCTTCATAGGACTACTCGCCTTCTCCGAAACAATCATTGATAAGGTTCAAAAGAGCCTGCATCGCATCAGCCTCATCTTCGCCACTGGTTTCGATACTGATGGACGTGCCCTTTGCTGCGGCCAGCATCATCACACCCATGATGCTTTTGGCGTTCACGCGGCGGTCGCCGCGCGACAGCATCACATCGCTTTTAAATCTGGAAGCAAGCTGTGTGAGTTTTGCCGAGGCTCGCGCATGCAAACCGAGTTTGTTGATGATCATCGCGTCCTGTTGCATCATCACTGTTGTTCCATTTGAACAATGCATTCACGCCCGCCTTCGATAGCTATTTTCGCCAACTCCGGCAGGTTTTTGTTGCGACTGCACATCACGCGCAGCAGCATCGGCAGGTTCACACCTGCTACCCCCATTACATGCTCGGCATGGCACAGTTGCCTTCCCACATTGCTCGGCGTGGCGCCAAATATATCGGTCAGAATCAATACGCCTTCGCCCGTATCGAGGTGCTTGATAAGCGCTTGCCCTTCGGTCAATTTCTGCTTGGGGTCGTCGCCAGCCAACACCGACAGAACCTTAAGATTTTGAGGCACTTCGCCCAGCACATGCTTGATGCAATCGACAAAACTGTCACCCAACCCGTTGTGTGTTACCAATAAAACCCCGACCAATTAAATGACTCCCATTGAAATATTGCCAATAGCATATGCCAACAACAGCACACTGCCTATCATAACAAGCCAGCCATAGCGGAAGAACCAGCGCAATACCCTTGCATTTTCTGCATCGGTTTGCTGCTCCTCCGAGACAATTTCGCCAATTTTGCGCAGCGCATTGATGCCCGCCGCACGGCGCACATTATTCTCGATAATTTCCTGTTCGGGATTATTCATTATTCGGCCTTTGGGTGAATATTCTTGTCGACGAATTCTAGCCGTTTCTGCAACGCGGCTGTCAGGTGAATATTGCCTTGTCCGTCCACCAGCATCGCCTCAGACAAATTCATCTGCGTGGCGGCAGTTCGCCAGCCGCGGACACCTGCGATGAAAAGTGGCTTGGAAGCCGCATCGGACAGCACTCCAGCTCGCGCCCCGCTGGTCAGGACAGTGACAGCCTGCACCCCTTGCATCGGATAACCGCTATGCGGATCGATCAAGTGGCAATAGCGCACATTGCCCAGCATGAAATAACGCTGATAGTCGCC
>JACREA010000132.1 GCA_016218465.1 Nitrosomonadales bacterium
CAATTCAAAGAAGGAGCCTGAATCATGCGTTTTGCTGGGTTCACAGAAATAAGTCGTGCTAATGCAGTTGCACGATCCCTAAAAGATTCGCTCGTTTTTGGTAACGGGCATGAAATAAATCATCTTAAGGACGAGTGGGTTATAGCTTGGACCGGAAATTCGTATGCCAGGCTTTCTTCTGCATCGATGATCGACGTTTACTTCCGGACAATTTCGGACGAAATACAGGAGCTCAATTGGAAAATTTTGCTTGGCGTTACCACAACGACATTTAAACTAAATTCAGAGAAGCTCAAGAACCTGATTGCTGAATCTGAGCCCTACATCAATGAGCAAGCGCAATATCTACGGACACGATGGCATGATGTTGTTGTTTTGCTGTTGCTACAAAAAGTGACAGAACCAACATCTGAATTGAATCGGTACGCCACCCATCATCTTCGGAGCCTCGCCTCGTTGAATTCACAACTTTCCGATATTTATGCGAATTTCAATGTGCCGGTTTTTAGCTAAAGTGGTGGAGCGAAAGCAAGGGGGAAGTCTTGACATCACGCATTTCGCCCAAATCAATAGGGTCAGACTCGTTTGATTATTGACCCATTGATCTGGCGTGTTCGAATGTGCCGGGTAGGAATTGTCGTTGCGGGTCAACGTCGAGAAATCGGGGTCGGTATCAATGTGTTTGTAGCGTGCCATTTACTTCTCCAAAATATCGTCCTCCGATTCGACCTTGATATTAATTTTGGTTCACGGCACGATGCGGTTATGAAGATACTTTTTCTACAGCTTCGTTATGCGAATAGCGCAGATTTCCAGCAATAGATGAATTTTATGGACGAATCAAAAAGCAAAAAGAATTAAGGTTCATCTGATATTTGCGTGGGTAAAAGTTAATCTATCGCCTCCAACTTGGTTAGGAGATGAGCGATGGAAAGCAAAGAACTGTACCGGCACTTGCTGGGTATAAATGAACCGTGGACGGTCGATCATGTTGATCTGGACATGACGCGAGGGCAAGTTGATGTGTATGTTGGACATGCGAAAGGCGTGCGATTTGCCTGCCCTGAATGCGGTCAGGAGCATGCCGTGTACGACCATTCTGCCGAGCGCACTTGGCGGCACTTGGACAGCTGCCAATTCATGACCTACCTGCATGCCAGTCCGCCTCGCGTGTCGTGTCCTGAGCATGGCGTTCGGCAAGCGCGCCTGCCATGGGCGGATGAGGGAAGTCGCTTTACTCACCTGTTCGAGGCGCTGGCAGTGAACGTCCTGCTGGCAGCCAATATCGAACGTGCCGCAGGTCTGCTGCGTATCAGCTGGGATCAGGCATGGCATCTGATGGAACGTGCAGTGTTGCGCGGTCGTGCCGCCAAAGGTGATACTTTGCCCAAGCAAATTGGCGTGGACGAGAAGGCCATCGCCAAGGGACATCAGTACATGACCTTGGTCAGCGACCTGGATCGTGCAACGGTGGAATACGTTGGGGAGGGACGCCGTGAAGAAAGTCTGGCGGCCTACTTTAACGCCTTTGGCACAGAACGCTGCGCAGGAATAGACGCGATCAGTCTCGATATGTGGCCAGCCTTCATCATCGCCTGCCGAGACAACGTGCCGGGGGCTGACGACAAGATGGTGTTCGACCGTTTCCACATCATGCGGCATATCGTCGAGGCAGTAGACAGGGTCAGGAAGCAGGAACACAAGGCGCTGATGAATGAAGGGAACAACGCGTTGGTCAACAGCAAATACCTGTGGCTGACCAATCCGTCCAACATGACTGACCAGGCCAAGGTGAGATTCAAAGAGCTGCAAAGCAGCGAGCTTAAAACCGGACGTGCTTGGGTACTCAAGGAAGTGCTGCGAGAGTTGTGGAATTACACGTCTGCCGCATGGGCGCTGAAGTTCTGGAAGCGATGGTATTACTGGGCGACGCACAGCCGCTTGCAGCCGATGATTGATGCGGCCAAATTGATTGCGCGGCACTTGCCGAATGTGTTGACCTATTTCAAACATCGCATCACCAATGCTGTGGCTGAGGGGTTGAACTCAAAGATTGCAACTGTACAAAAACGTGCCTGTGGATTCAGGAACCGTGACCATTTCAAGATCGCCATCTACTTCCACTGTGGCGGACTTGATCTGTATCCGGATCATGTTACCCATGGGAAAGTCGGATGAACCAGAATTAAAAAGACTTAAAGAAAGCCTGATAAAGGAGTTGCCATCTTTCCTAATCAAAGCAACACTCAATGAGGACTTACAAAACATTCCAATGCTAAAGCTGCTATGATTTATGCATGTCTCCCACCGTATTCCGTCAAGGCGCATTTCGATTTTTCTTCTTTTCACGCGAAGAGCCTCGTATGCATGTTCATGTCACTCATACGGACGGTGAAGCCAAGTTCTGGTTAGAACCACAGATTGAGTTAGCAATGAATCAAGGTCTTTCAAAGAAGCAGATCAACGATGCATCGTTGTTGGTGCAGGATCATTACGAGGAGATCATCCATGCCTGGCGTAGCTACTTCTGAAGTCGAAGTTTCCTTGGCATCAAGCAAGGGGTTCTGGTTGCTTTTGAAAGACGAGGAACTTTTCGTCCCCTACGCAGAGTTTCCTTGGTTCAAGCAGGCGACTCTGGAGCAGATTACTACCGTCGAATGGCCAACACCAAATCATCTTTATTGGCCTATGCTTGATGTTGATTTGGCTGTGGAGTCTATTCGCAATCCCAGCCAGTTTCCCTTGGTTGCCAAGCCTAACCTTCCCCCAAAATAGTTGATACCTCCCCCTAACGGAACGGAGGTGTTATGAATTCATGAAGCATTCTGGCTAATAGTGTTTGTGGTAGTAGTCGATCAGCCCGCTGGTCGAAGCATCGTGTGGTGAAGCGATACCCGTTCCGCGCAGTTCCGGCAATATTTTCCCCGCCAGTTGTTTGCCCAGTTCGACGCCCCACTGGTCGAACGGGTTGATGTTCCACACCACGCTTTGCACGAACACTTTATGTTCATACATCGCGATCAGCATGCCCAGTGTGTGCGGGTCGAGCCGCTCGAACAGAAAGGTATTGGTCGGCCTGTTGCCGGGAAAAACCTTGTGCGGCAGCAAGGCTTCCAGCGCCTCGCCTTGCAGACCTTGCGCAACCAGTTCGGCGCGCGCCTCTTCTTCAGTCTTGCCGACCATCAGGGCTTCGGTTTGTGCGAAGCAATTGGCGAGCGGGATGGCGCGATGTTCTTCGAAAGGGTTGTAGCTGTGCAACGGCGCATGGAAATCCGCCGGTATCATGCGCGTGCCCTGGTGGATGAGCTGGAAGAAAGCGTGCTGGCCGTTGGTGCCGGGTTCGCCCCATACCACCATGCCGGTGTTGTAATCCACCGTGTTGCCGTCGCGGTCTACGCGTTTGCCGTTGCTTTCCATCTCCAGTTGTTGCAGGTACGCGGCGAAGCGGTGCATGTATTGGTCGTAAGGCAGCACGGCATTGGAAGCCGCGCCGAAGAAGTTGTTGTACCAGATGCCGAGCAGCCCCAGCAGCACCGGGATGTTTTTGTCCAGCGGCGCGCTGCGGAAGTGCTCGTCCATCGCGTAGCCGCCGCCCAGCAGTTCCTCGAATTTGTCCATGCCCACGAACAGCGCGATGGGCAGGCCGATAGCCGACCACAGCGAGTAACGCCCGCCGACCCAGTCCCAGAATTCAAAAACGTTTTGCGGATTGATGCCGAATTTGGCGGTGGCTTCGAGATTGGTGGAAACGGCGGCAAAGTGCTTGGCGACGGCCTGTTCATTGCCCAGTTTTTCGACCAGCCAGGCACGCGCCGAGCGAGCATTGGTAAGGGTTTCCTGTGTGGTGAAGGTCTTCGAGCTGATAATGAACAGGGTGGTTTCGGCATCCAGTCTCTTCAGTGTTTCAGAGAGATGGGTGCCGTCCACATTGGATACGAAATGGGCGTGTAACGCAGGAAGGGAGTAGGGCTTGAGCGCTTCGCATACCATCAGCGGGCCGAGGTCCGATCCGCCGATGCCGAGGTTGACGATGTCGGTTATGCGCTTGCCGGTATGGCCGACATGCTCGCCCGTGCGCACCTTATCGGAGAAGCCGCGTATCAGTTCCAATACGCGCTGCACATCGGGCATGACGTCCTTGCCGTTCGAGTAAACCGCGCGGCCTGAACGATTGCGCAATGCTGTATGCAATGCAGCACGCTGTTCGGTGAAATTTATTTTTTCGCCGACGAACATGCGCTCGATCTGGCTTTGCAGTCCGGATTGCCTTGCGAGGTTCGTCAGCAGTTTTATCGTTTCGGCATTGATGCGATTCTTTGAGTAGTCGAACAGCAGGCTGCCGAGTTGCACCGAAAATTTGTCAAAACGCGCAGGGTCGTCCCGAAACATCTGGCGCATGTGAACCGGTTCGATTGCGATGTGGTGCGCTTTGAGCGCTTGCCATGCATGTGATGAAGTTAGTTTTGACATGGTAATAAATTCAAATCGGCTATAGGGCAGTTTTTGCAGGGGCGGTTCATCAATCACCCTTGCAGATCAGGCCTCCGGCACCAGAATTACCCCCGCCAGCGGCGGTAAAACAATCTCGGCAGAGTAGGGAAGTCCCATCCACGGAATCGCTTCGGCATTTTTCAATCCGGCATTGCCGAGGTTGCTGCCTGTGTAGTATTCCGAATCGCTGTTCAGCGCTTCGCGGTATTGTGCCTGCACTGGCAGGCCAATGCGGTAATGGTAGCGGGGCACCGGCGTGAGGTTCAACGCGACGATGGCAATGGAGCCGTCGCGTGCGCGACGCTGATACGACAACACCGATTGATCCGCATCGTTGCAGTCTATCCAGGAAAATCCTTCGTGCTGAAAATCCAGGTCATGCAGCGCGGGTAGATTGCGATACAGCCGGTTCAGGTCGTGTACCAGATTTTGCATGCCGCGATGCAACTCCTGCCCCAGTTGCCACCACTCAAGTTCCCACCTGGATTGCCATTCGCGTCCTTGGGCGATTTCGTTGCCCATGAAGTTGAGCTTCTTGCCCGGGCTAGTCATCTGGTAGGTCAGCAACAAACGCAGGTTAGCGAATTTCTGCCAGGAATCGCCGGGCATTTTGGACAACAATGACCCCTTGCCATGCACCACTTCATCATGCGAAAAAGGCATGACGAAATTTTCGGTATAAGCGTAAAGCTGGCCGAAGGTGAGCTGGTTGTGGTGGTAGCGCCTATGTACCGGCTCGTGGCGGAAATAGGTCAGCGTGTCGTTCATCCATCCCATGTTCCACTTGATCGAGAAGCCCAGTCCTCCCAGATAAACCGGGCGGGATACGCCGGGCCAGGCAGTGGATTCCTCCGCCATGGTCAGCGCACCTGGGAACTCTTCATGCACCATGATGTTCATCTCGCGCAGGAAATCCACTGCTTCCAGGTTCTCGCGGCCACCATATTTATTCGGAATCCATTCCCACTCGTTGCGGGAATAGTCCAGATACAACATCGAAGCCACGGCATCAACGCGCAGCCCGTCGAAATGAAATTCAGATAGCCAGAAGTGTGCGCTGGACATCAGGAAAGTTTTAACTTCGTTGCGTCCGTAGTTAAATATATGGGTGCCCCATTCCTGATGGTAGCCAAGGCGCGGGTCTTCGTGCTCATATAAGGCCGTGCCATCGAAGCGCGCCAGTGCCCAGCTGTCTTGCGGAAAATGCGCAGGCACCCAGTCGAGAATCACTCCGATGCCGGCCTGGTGGCAGGTGTCGATCAAATGGCGCAATTCATCGGGAGAACCAAAGCGGCTGGTAGCTGCGAAATAACCGGTGGTCTGGTAGCCCCATGATTCATCCAGCGGATGCTCGGAGATCGGCATGAGTTCTATGTGCGTGTAACCCATACCTTTGACGTATGGCACAAGATCGGTCGCCAATTCGCTATAGGTATAAAAGCGGCCATCCGGGTGGCGTTTCCACGAACCTGCATGCACTTCGTAAATATTGATTGCAGCATGCAGCCAGTCCCATTGGCCGCGATGCTTCATCCATTCCGCATCTCGCCATTGATGCTGGTGGGTTGGGGCGGCTAGTGCTGCCGTGCCGGGGCGCAATTCGTAACCTTGCGCGTATGGGTCGGTCTTGGTCAGCAATTGGCCGGTGTCGCGGTTGCGGATTTCATAGCGATACAGTGCATGTTGTCTGATCTCGGGAATGAACAATTCCCATACGCCGCTGGAACCGTGTGAGCGCATCGGATGCAGGCGGCCATCCCAGCTATTGAATTCACCCACCACGCTGACACGCTCCGCATTCGGTGCCCAGACGACAAATCTGACCCCTTTTACATTGTTGATTTCAACAGCATGGGAACCAAGCATACGGTAGCCTTGGCGTAACTTTCCTTCGCTGAATAAATACAAATCTTGCTGGGAAAGGTGAGATGGAAATTGATAGGGGTCGTAGATTTCGTGAGTCGCGCTGCCATAATGCAAACGCAGGCGGTAGGGCAGGTTGGGTTCGCTGTTGCCGCGCCATTCGAACACTCCGCTGGGATGGATTCGCTTTAGAGCATTAACTTCGCCAGCGTTTAGCAAATCGACATCCGTGGCATGAGGTTCGTATACACGGATGATCCATTCTGTTCCTTCACGATGCAGACCAAGCAGTCCAAATGGGTCATACAAACGTGCCTGCAGCAGCGATTCGATCGGCGTATCCACCTTGATTTTTCCATTGTTCTTGTTAAGTAGTAAGATTGTAAACGATAATGACATCGCTAAATATGGTAAATACAGGGAGAAGCAATATGCCTGAATCAAGTTACCTGCAAAAAAAGTACCATGTAGCTATGGGTGATCCCGCGCCGCGTTTCGTCAGCCGTATCACCAAGAACACTTATGCGATGGTGCTTGCCGGTGGGCGTGGTAGCCGTTTGTATCAGTTGACTGATTGGCGTGCCAAGCCTGCTGTTCCATTTGGCGGAAAATTCCGCATCATCGATTTCGTTCTGTCCAACTGCGTCAATTCCGGTATTCGTCATATCAGTGTGGCGACTCAATACAAGTCGCACAGCCTGATTCAACATATCCAGCGCGGCTGGTCCTTCCTGAATGGGCAATTCGGCGAATTTCTTAATTTGCTGCCCGCACAACAACGCATCAGCGAAGACCACTGGTACCAGGGCACTGCCGACGCGGTATACCAGAATCTGGATATTATTCGCGATGCCAACCCTGACTTCGTGTTGATTCTGGCTGGCGATCATGTTTACAAAATGGATTACGGCAAGTTGCTGGCTTTTCATGTGGATAATAAAGCCGACATGACAGTAGCCTGTTTGGAAGTGCCGATTTCCGACGCAACCGCATTTGGCGTGATGGGAGTAGATGAGCATGGGCGCGTCGTCGAATTTGCAGAGAAACCCTCCAACCCTGATCCAATTCCCGGCAAGCCCGACAAGTCGCTGGTCAGCATGGGTATTTATGTATTCAACAAGAATTTTCTCTTCGAACAACTGGTGCGCGATGCAGACGATCAACATTCCAGCCACGATTTTGGCAAGGATTTGATCCCATATATGGCCGATAAATATCGCATATTCGCGCAAAGCTTCGAACATAGCTGCGTGGGCTCGGGGAGCGGATGCGGGCCTTATTGGCGCGATGTAGGAACTGTCGACTCCTATTGGGAAGCCAACATGGAGTTGTGCAAGGTTGTCCCCGATTTGAATATGTACGATCAGGAATGGCCGATCTGGACATATCAGGAGCAATTACCCCCGGCAAAATTCGTGTTTGATGACGATGATCGTCGTGGTATGGCAATTGATTCTTTGGTTTCAGGAGGTTGTATTGTGAGCGGTTCGACGGTGCGGCGATCACTGCTTTTTTCCAATGTGCGCATATACAGCCATTGCATCATTGAAGATTCGGTATTGTTGCCCAATGTGATTGTGGGCGGCCACGTCGTATTAAAACGCGTGATTGTGGACAAGAATTGCCAGATTCCAGAAGGATTGGAGGTTGGGGTCAATCCAGATGAAGACCGCAAACGTTTCCATGTCAGCCCGAATGGTGTGACTCTCATCACACCGGACATGCTTGGTCAGAAGGTGCATCGCATCAGATGATCTATTGTTTTCCAGCAGATTAGTGACGGAATTTATTTCCTATGAAGAAAGCTGTTGATTTAGTCTTTCTCTGGCATATGCACCAGCCTGATTACCGCGATTATTCCAGCGGCGATTTTGTGCTGCCGTGGACCTACTTGCATGCCATCAAGGATTATGTCGATATGGCCTACCACCTTGAGAGGCACCCCAAGGTGCAAGCCGTCGTGAATTTCGTTCCGATATTGCTCGACCAGTTGGAAGATTACGAAAATCAATTTTCCACCGGGCAGCTGCGCGACCCCTTGCTGCGCCTGCTGGCACAAGATAACCCAAATGAATTAACCGCAGAGCAGAGGAAATTGTCTTTCGAAGCATGCTTCCGCAACAATCACACCAAAATGATTTCTCCCTATCCGGCATATAAACGTTTGCTGGAATTGTTCAATCTGTTGCATACCGATGGGGAAGCTGGTCTGGCCTATTTGTCGGGGCAGTACATGGCCGACTTGCTGACTTGGTACCATCTGGTCTGGTGCGGTGAAAGTGTGCGCCGCGAACATGCCTTGGTGGCGCATTTGATGAGCAAGGCCGAAGGGTTTAGCTTTGAGGATCGCAAACAACTACTTAGCCTGATCGGCAAATTGATTGGTGGCATTATCCCGCGCTATCGCAAGCTGGCTGAGTCTGGGCAGATAGAGATATCCACGACGCCACACTATCATCCGTTGGCCCCATTGTTGATTGATTTCGCCAGCGCCAAAGAAGCCATGCCCAATACACCTTTGCCAAATTCCCCGCACTATCCCAAAGGCAGGATGCGCGTAACTGCACATGTTCAACTGGCGAAAAAGAGCCATCGCGAACGTTTTGGAGTAGAACCCCAAGGGATGTGGCCTGCCGAAGGGTCTATCTCATCGGAAACACTGGAAATATTGGCTGCCGAGGGTTGCCGCTGGGCAGCCAGCAGCGAGAGTGTGCTTGTCAATAGCTTGCGTAAAACACTGCAAGTTGTTCCTGAGCGCACACAATTTTTATACCGCCCTTATCATATGAAGGATAGGGGTGATGGCTTGCATTGCTTTTTCCGTGACGACCATCTGTCTGACTTGATCGGTTTCGAATATTCACGCTGGCACGGTAAAGACGCCGCGAATCATTTCATCGATCAAATCTCAGGCATCGCAGAACATGCCGCAGAAGATGAAACGCCCTTGGTGAGTGTGATTCTCGATGGCGAGAACGCTTGGGAATATTATCCCTATAACGGCTATTATTTTATTGATGAACTTTATTCGGCTCTCGAGACACATGAACAAATACGCACTACTACTTTCAGCAACTATCTCAAACACAGCACAAATCGCCCTGCGGCAGACCATGCCCACACGCATAGCCTTGAGAGTATCGTTGCGGGTAGCTGGGTATATGGTAACTTCTCGACCTGGATAGGCTCGCCCGACAAGAATCACGCTTGGGACTTGCTGTGTGTCGCCAAGCAAAGTTTTGATATGGTTATGTCCAGCGGGCGGCTCAGCCCGCCCGAACAGGAGGCGGCTGAAAGACAGCTGTGCTCTTGCGAAAGCTCCGACTGGTTCTGGTGGTTTGGCGACTATAACCCCACTCACTCGGTAGCCAGTTTTGATCGCCTGTTTCGCCACAACCTGACCGAATTGTATCGACTGCTGAAATTGCCACCCCCAATGAGTTTGTTGGAGCCGATCAGCTTAGGTGGCGGATCTCCCGAAGTCGGTGGTGCGATGCGGCGTGCTTCCGAATAGATATCAACCGCATACAATTCAGGACACTGCCTGCCAACCCAGACATGCCTACGTTAACTGAACGAACCAGCGGCATATTGCTTCACCCTACGTCTCTTCCCGGGCCGCTCGGGGCTGGTGACTTTGGCCCGGATGCATATCGATTTGTTGACTGGCTGGTAAGTGCCGGACAAACCTATTGGCAGATGCTGCCGCTAGGGGAGATTGGCCCGGGGAATTCTCCATATATGAGCAGCTCTGCCTTTGCAGGCAACATCCTGCTTATCGACCTCGCGGAACTGGCAAACAAAGGCTGGCTGACTGATGAAGAACTAAAGCCTCACCCGGAATTTAAACCTGATCGAATAAATTTCGCATTGTTGCGCCCGTTCCGCATGGAACGACTGCGCCGCGCTGCCAAAAACTTCTTCGCCGAACCTCAGAAAAGCGGGCATCAGGAAACAAGCCTCGCCGCATATACTGAGTTCTGCAATTCTGAAAGCGAGTGGCTCGACGACTATGCAATATTTATGACGCTTAATGAGCAGCAAAATGGTTGTGAGTGGAGTCGCTGGCCAGCCAGTCTCGCCAATAGAAATCCGCAAGCATTACAGCATGTGACAGAAACCTGTACAGAAGAAATTGACTTTTGGAATTTCTGTCAATGGAGCTTTGCGCGCCAATGGGCGCAATTGAAACAATATGCCAGAGAGCAGGGGATTCGCGTCATTGGTGACGTGCCAATCTTTGCAGCCTATCAAAGCGCCGATGTATGGGCGCACCAGAAGTTATTTGAACTTGACGAAAATGGTCGCCCGACAGTCGTAGCCGGTGTGCCTCCAGACTATTTCAGCAAGACCGGGCAGCTCTGGGGGAACCCTTTGTACCGGTGGGAAGCCCACGAAAAGACAGGCTTCGCTTGGTGGATAGCACGAATGCGACATGCGTTGAAGCGCTTCGACCTGGTGCGTGTTGATCATTTCAGGGGTTTTGCCGGCTACTGGGAAATTCCTGCCAATGAAACCACGGCAATAAATGGCCGGTGGATGCCAGGACCTGGAGCGAAACTGTTTGAAGCCCTTGATGAGGCTCTGGGTGGTTTGCCTATTATTGCCGAAGACCTGGGCATGATTACACCCGACGTGGTAGAACTGCGCGAAAGGTTTAATTTACCGGGTATGCGTATCCTGCAGTTTGCATTTGCCGAAGATGAGAACCACCCCTTTTTACCACATCGTTATGTCCCTAACTCGGTTGCATACACCGGCACTCATGACAACGATACGAGTATCGGCTGGTGGAACACTGCAACTCCTGGGGAGAAGGAGTTTGCCAAGAAATACCTTGGAACCGAAGGTCATCATATTCAATGGGACATGATTGGGTCAATTTCCAAGTCGGAGGCGAATACTGTCATCATTCTCATGCAGGATGTGCTCGGACTATCCGGTGAATATCGGATGAATTTCCCCGGCCATCCTTACGAGAATTGGGAGTGGCGCTTTTCGTGGGAACAGGTTCTTCCGGTGCAAACGCAGGCACTGGCGAGAATAACAGCTGAAAATGGCCGTAGCCCTTTGGCATAATAAATACGTAAGAACACAAAGCCAGCACTGAAGCGCCACAAGAAAAGGGGAACATTCCATGCGGATGCAAATGATCTAATTTTGGCAAACCACTATACATATCGCCGTCCTGCTAATTTAACATAATATACATTATGCGTATTTCAGGATAAGGCAAGGCGGCATGGTTCGCGGTATGGTTTCTCGTTTTACATACCAGCGATTAGCGGTATCCCCCTCTGCCGATCGCTTTCGATCGGGCGAAAATTCCCCTTCGCGGCCAGCGGCAGAAAATTAAATAATTCCCTGTTTGGGGTAACACGTTGCCATTCATTCCCAATTTGGGACTGCAAAACACCCCGCCAAAACCCCGCCAAGCCTTACGGCTTGCGGCTTCCAAGCGGTTTTACCCCCGGAAAAATACTATTCCACCTTTGCAAATTCGGACAGCCTTGTTTTAAAAGGGAATTTTATTTTCCGGTAAAAATACTATTCCGGTTTTGCGGCGCGATTGCCAGCCTATGGAAAATTCCCCCTTGTCGTTGGCGAGGCTTGCGCCCGACAAGGGGGTTTTCCCACAGGCTTTTGACCGGAGGTTGCCATGCGTAAACTCAAGCCGACTTTTGGAAATGGCTTTGCCAGTGGAACTGCGGCCGCTTTTGACTTTGGCACTAGCCCGCATGGGCTGTCTGCCGGTCTGCCGCTGCCGGTGCAGGAAATACCGGAAGCGGCAAGCCTGGGCTTTCCTGCAGAACAGGTTTTGACTTTGGAGGCCGGAGCTGTTGCCCCGAAGGTTTACCGCAGTTCGAAGGTGCGGAGAATCTGCCGCAGCATCCGGGCATCTGTTGCGAAGCTGGCGCCCAAGGATGTGCATTACCTGCGGCTGACCGAGGTGGAATTCTTGCATGTTTACACTGCTGTAGAGCAAGACCGCAGCCGGACTTACAAGGCTATCCGCAAAGGCATTGCCGACCTGCAAGACCTGAGAGCCTCCGACAGCCTGTGGCAAGCGCTGCAAGATGTGCAGGCGCGGCGTTTGAAGAAAGCGTGGCGGCTATGAGCATCCTGTTACCCGTCAAACACCAGCAGGAAGGCATGAGCCTCGACACGTTCTCGCGGTTGTCCGGCGTATCCGTGCAGCAGTTGCAGAGGTACGCAAAGACCGGGCGCATCATCGGCGCGCGCAAACATCCGCTAACCCGCAAGTGGTGGATTTATCCGCCCGCCAAGCTGCTTACCGGGAGGC
>JACREA010000129.1 GCA_016218465.1 Nitrosomonadales bacterium
GGCCGGACCGCGACCGTTTTGTGCTTTCCAACGGCCACGGCTCGATGTTTATTTACGCGTTGCTGCATTTGTCCGGATACGATTTGCCGATCGAGGAACTGAAGCGTTTCCGCCAGATGCATTCCAGGACGCCCGGTCATCCCGAATATGGTTATACACCAGGCATCGAAACGACCGGCGGTCCCCTCGGTCAGGGCATCACCAATGCGGTGGGCATGGCGATGGCTGAAAAATTGCTGGCGGCTGAATTCAACAAGCCCGGCCACGAAATCGTCAATCACCGAACCTATGTGTTCATGGGCGACGGCTGCATGATGGAGGGGATTTCGCACGAGGCGTGCGCACTGGCCGGTACTTGGGGCTTGGGCAAGCTGACCGCGTTCTGGGACGACAACAATATCTCGATTGACGGCCATGTGGACGGCTGGTTCACCGACGACACTCCAAAACGCTTTGAGTCCTATGGTTGGCACGTTATCGAAGTGCAGGGGCACAATCCGGAAGCGATAGATGCGGCGATCAATGCCGCCAAGGCGGTCACCGACAAGCCTACACTGATTTGCTGCAAGACCATCATCGGCATGGGTTCGCCTAACAAGGCCGACACTCATGACGTGCATGGCGCAGCGCTGGGTGACGCCGAGGTGGCTGCGACGCGGGAGCATATCGGCTGGAAATATCCGCCGTTCGAAATTCCCAAACATGTATATGAGGCTTGGGATGCGCGCACCAAAGGCGAAGGCCTGGAAAAGCTGTGGAACAACAAATTTGCCGGATACAAGGCAGCGTATCCCAAGGAAGCTGCCGAATTTGAACGCCGCATCATGGGAAAATTACCTTCAAATTGGAAGGTACACGCTGCCGGGGTAATCGCGGGAATCAGCGAAAAAGCTGAAACTATCGCTTCCCGCAAGGCTTCGCAAAATGCCATCAGCGCACTGGCTCCTGCGTTGCCAGAATTTCTCGGCGGATCGGCTGACCTGACCGGATCCAATCTGACCAACTGGACAGGTTGCAAACACCTTCGCGGCAAGGGAACAGGCAATTACATCAGTTACGGCGTGCGCGAATTCGGCATGTCGCACATCATGAATGGCATGGCCTTGCACGGCGGTTTCCTGCCGTTCGGCGGCACCTTCCTGATGTTTTCCGAATATGCGCGCAACGCGATTCGCATGTCTGCGCTGATGAAACAGCGCGTGATATATGTGTTTACCCACGATTCCATCGGCTTGGGCGAAGACGGCCCGACACACCAGCCGGTCGAGCAAACTGCGACCCTGCGCTTGATACCCAACATGCAGGTATGGCGCCCTTGCGACACGGTGGAATCGGCCGTGGCCTGGGTGGCAGCCGTGGAACGCAGTGACGGGCCGAGCAGTTTAATTTTCAGCCGCCAGAACCTCAACTTCCAGAAGCGCGACGCAGCCACTCTCGCCAACATCGCCAAAGGCGGCTATGTACTGGCCGATTCCGCATCGCCCAAGCTGGTACTTATTGCCACCGGATCGGAAGTGCAACTGGCTATGGATGCCAGGAAGGCGCTGGACGGGCAGGGCATCGCAACCCGCGTAGTGTCGATGCCTTCCACCAATGTGTTTGACAAGCAGGATCAGGCATACAAGGAAAGCGTCCTGTTGCCTGGCGTGCATAAAGTCGCCATCGAAGCCGGCGTTACTGGCGGTTGGTACAAATATGTGGGTCTGCGTGGCGCAGTAGTTGGCATGGACAGTTTTGGTGAATCCGCACCTGCGCCGGAGTTGTTCAAACACTTTGGCTTTACTGTCGATAATATTGTTAAAACGGCGAAAAGCGTGTTGTAAAGCACACAAATTTTAATTACTAAACAGGAGAAAAAAATGTCAATTCGTGTCGGTATTAACGGCTTTGGCCGTATAGGCCGCATGGTGTTCCGTGCAGCTACTAAGGATTTCCCTGAAATAGAGGTGGTAGCCATCAACGACCTGCTGGAACCTGACTACCTTGCCTACATGCTTAAATACGATTCCGTGCATGGCCGTTTCAAGGGCGATGTCTCGGTTGACGGCAGCAACCTGATCGTCAGCGGCAAGAAGATACGCCTGACTGCTATCAAGGATCCTGCCGAGTTGAAGTGGAGCGACGTGGGGGTTGATATCGTAATCGAATGCACAGGCTTTTTCCTGACCAAAGAAACTTGCCAGAAGCACATTGACGCAGGCGCCAGGAAGGTTGTCCAGTCCGCGCCAAGCAAGGACGACACACCGATGTTTGTATACGGTGTGAACCACGGCAAATATGCCGGCGAAAAAATAATTTCCGCAGCGTCATGCACAACCAATGCGCTCGCTCCGGTCGCCAAGGTGCTGCACGATAACTGGGGTATCAAGCGCGGCCTGATGACCACAGTGCATGCTGCAACAGCAACGCAAAAGACAGTCGATGGTCCGTCCAACAAGGATTGGCGCGGCGGGCGAGGGATACTGGAAAACATTATTCCGTCCTCGACGGGCGCTGCAAAGGCCGTGGGCAAGGTGATCCCAGAGTTGAACAAGAAGCTCACCGGCATGGCTTTCCGCGTACCGACATCGGATGTGTCTGTAGTCGACCTGACTGTGGAATTGAACAAGGAAGCAACCTATGACGACATCTGCAAGGCCATGAAATCCGCCTCCGAAGGATCGATGAAAGGAGTGCTGGGCTTTACCGACGAAAAAGTGGTTGCCACCGATTTTCGCGGCCACACCTGCCCCTCCATATTCGATGCGGATGCTGGCATAGCTCTGGATGCCACTTTCGTCAAGATCGTTGCATGGTATGACAACGAATACGGCTATACCTGCAACATGATGCGTTTGGTGAAGCACGTCGCGAAATAAATTTGCAGTGGCACGGGTGCAACGTGCCATTACGTCCTTGTTTTTTGTGGAGTAATAAATGTCCATTATCAAAATGACCGATCTGGACCTCAAGGGCAAACGTGTCCTGATCCGCTCAGACCTCAATGTGCCTGTCAAAGACGGCAAAGTGACATCCGATGCGCGCATTACCGCTTCAATGGCGACAATAAATTTTGCGCTGAAGGCCGGAGCGCGCGTGATGGTCACTTCACATTTGGGTCGCCCCGAAGAAGGTGTTTATTCTGAGGAAAATTCGCTCAAGCCAGTCGCAAATGTTATCGCCAACAAACTGGGCAAGCCGGTGCGTCTGATCAGGGATTGGATAGACGGTGGCTTCGAAGTTGCAGAAGGTGAATTGGTATTGCTGGAAAATTGCCGCTTCAACAAAGGCGAAAAAAAGAGCTTGGATGAAACCTCAGAAAAATATGCCGCGCTGTGCGACGTGTTCGTGATGGACGCATTTGGCACCGCACACCGCGCTGAAGCCTCTACTCACGGCGTGGCGAAGTTTGCGCCTGTGGCTGCTGCCGGAATTTTGTTGACCGAAGAGTTGGACGCATTGACCAAGGCACTGCTCAGCCCGGCGAGACCGATGGTCGCCATCGTCGGCGGCAGCAAAGTATCAACAAAGCTGACCGTGCTGGAAAGCCTGTCGGAAAAAGTAGATCAACTGGTGGTTGGCGGCGGAATTGCCAACACATTCCTCAAGGCCACCGGACATCCTGTCGGCAAGTCGCTGTGCGAAGACGATCTGGTACCCACCGCCCAGGTATTGCTGGAAAAAATGTCTGCTCGCGGCGCAAGCATTCCCATTGCCAAGGATGTTGTCGTCGGCAAGGAAACCCCTTTTGTGGCGGGCAATGAAAATACCCCTGCTATCTTGAAAGACGCTGGGGAAGTTGCCGAAGACGAAATGATTTTTGACATTGGTCCGCAGTCCGCACAGGAATTGGCCGACATCATCATGAGGGCTGGCACAGTCGTCTGGAACGGCCCGGTCGGTGTATTTGAGTTCGATCAATTCGGCGCGGGGACCAAAGCAATCGCCATGGCGATTGCCGAAACAAAAGCCTTCACGCTGGCGGGCGGCGGCGACACCATAGCCGCAATTCAGAAGTACGGTATCTATGACAAGGTGTCTTATATTTCAACTGCTGGTGGAGCGTTCCTGGAATTTCTCGAGGGTAAAAAATTGCCTGCGGTAGAAATTCTGGAACAACGGGCTGGTCAATAGCTGGTGGCTAGTAGCGGGTAGCCAAACCGGTTTTGCTACAAGCTACCAGCTACGAGCTACAAGCAACCAATAATTAAGGAACACATGCTGCGTAGAACCAAAATAGTTGCAACGCTTGGACCGGCCTCAAGCGACCAAAAGGTGTTGGAGCAGATGATCCGTGCCGGTATGGATCTGGTGCGCATGAATTTCTCCCACGGCACTGCGCAGGATCATGTGACCCGCGCTGAAGCGGTGCGCGCTGCGGCCAAGGCATGCGGTCGCACGGTAGGCATTCTGGCCGACCTGCAAGGGCCGAAAATTCGCGTGAGAAAATTCAAGAACGACAAGATCGTATTGAACAACGGAGACACCTTCATCCTTGATGCCTCGCTGGAGGGCTTGGGCAATCAGGAGCGCGTCGGTCTGGATTATAAAGAGCTGCCCAACGATGTCAGTGTGGGCACAGTATTGCTTCTCAACGATGGCATGCTGGAATTTCATGTAACTGGAGTTAAAGGCACACAGGTCTTTTGCAAGGTGGTGCGCGGCGGCGTGTTGTCCAACAACAAGGGCATCAACCGCAAAGGCGGCGGGCTGACGGCTCCCGCGCTGACCGACAAGGATAAGGAAGACATCAAGACCGCCTCATTGATTAAAGCCGATTACCTTGCGGTCTCTTTCCCGCGCAGTGGCGACGATATGCGCCTGGCGCGCGAACTGATGCACGCGGCAGGCGGCAAAAGCCTGCTGATGGCCAAGATCGAGCGCGCCGAAGCGATACCGGCGTTGGGAGACCTTATTGATGCGTCGGATGCCATCATGGTGGCGCGCGGCGATTTGAGCGTGGAAGTGGGCGACGCCGCCGTGCCCGGTTTGCAGAAGCGCATGATCACTATGGCGCGAGCAAAGAATCGCCTGGTGATTACCGCAACCCAAATGATGGAATCGATGATCACCAACCCGATACCTACGCGCGCTGAAGTATCCGATGTTGCGAATGCCGTACTGGATGGCACCGATGCTGTCATGTTATCGGCAGAAACGGCAGTGGGCGATTATCCGGTTGAAACCATCGAAGCAATGGCGCGAATTTGCCTCAGCGCGGAACGCGAGGATCAAGAACGCCCGATTGATCATCGTGACGCCAAGCATAAGTTCACCCGTATCGATCAGTCCATTGCGATGTCCGCTCTTTTCGCCGCCTCGCATTTCAGGGTGAAGGCCATCGTAGCGTTAACCCAATCCGGCTCGACCCCGTTGTGGATGTCGCGCATTAGCGCCGGTGTGCCGATTTTCGCACTGACACCGTTGCGAGACACATTGAGCAAAGTGACTTTGTTCAGCGGCGTGCATCCCATCGAATTTCATTCCAGATCGAGAGGCCACCTGGAAGAATGGCATCAAATTGAGGAAACGCTGCTTGGGTTGGGTTTGGTTGAAGAAGGCGACATGGTGGTGATGACGATAGGCGAGGCAGCAGGCAAAGCCGGGCACACTAATACGATGAAGATCATGCGCGTCGGCGATCATCATAAGAGTTAAAGGCAGTCGCTAGTAGTTAGTTGGCGTTGTCCGCTACGCGGTGTTTTTTTAACTAACGACTAGCGGCTAACGTCTAACGACTGAAGTAATCTATTAATTTAGCTAAGAGGAAAAGAAAATGGCACTCGTATCTCTGCGTCAACTACTCGACCACGCGGCGGAAAATGGCTACGGCTTGCCCGCATTCAACGTGAACAACCTCGAACAGGTCAAGGCGATCATGGAAGCGGCGGATGAAACCAACAGCC
>JACREA010000008.1 GCA_016218465.1 Nitrosomonadales bacterium
GCTTTACTGCTCATGGCACCGTTGGCGCAGGCTGCTGTTTTATATGTCCAGAGCGTAAAGGCGCCAATTCTGTCAGATACTTCCTTCGGCTCTCCAAAGTTGGCAGAGGCGACTAAGGGTGAAGCACTTAAAGAGGTGGAAAGCAAGGGAAGCTGGCACAAGGTCATCTATAAGGATAAAACCGGCTGGGTTTCCAGGCTCCTCATTGGCCCAAAGCCCCCGGTAGGCAGGGTCTCAGTCCTGGAGGGTACCAGTGAGAACCTGGAGTCAGGCGCCAGGAAGAGGGCGTCAGCATTTACAACAGCAGCGGCGGCCAGGGGGTTTGCAGAGGATCGTTCCAGAGTTAGCGACAAATATAAAACCAACTTCGGGGGAGTTGAGCGTATGGAGGCCGTCAAGATAAGCGATGAGGTGGCAATGACGTTCCTTCAGGAGGGGGTGGAAAAATGAGTTTACATTCACCCCTAAAAATACTACTTTTTTATTCATTAATTATCTGTTGCTCGCCATATACAGCTTCTGCTTCTGATGATTTCAGGCAAAGGCTGTACCAGGAAGGTGGGAATTCATTTTCTCAGGAAGATGATGTAAAGGCAGAGATCGTCTTTGGCAGGGTATTGGCTGCGAGGATACTCGGCAAGTACGCTTATTATGAGGATGGCAAGCTCAACGAGTATGTAAATAAGGTTGGGAAAGGCTTGGCCCAGTTTGCCAACAGGCCTGAGATCGAGTTCAGGTTTGCCGTTATCGACACTAATATCGTCAATGCTTTCGCCGCTCCCGGCGGATATATATTCGTAACGAAGGGCGCTCTCATCAAAATGGAAGATGAGGCGGAATTGGCTGCTGTGCTTTCCCATGAGATTGCTCATGTAACTGAAAGGCATATTGTAAAAGAGCTCAATATCAAGGGAACAGATGCGTCCCCGGTTTCGGGTTTTGCTCAGGTATTGGGCGGGGGTACGGGCGCCGTGAAGGTGATTTTTTCCCAGATAGTCGACCAGGCGGCTGAGATACTTTTTGAAAAAGGACTTAAGAAGCAGGATGAATTTGACGCTGACAGGGTATCGACCATAATCATATCAACGGCTGGTTATGATCCGCTGGCAATGAGAAGGTATCTCAAGAAAATATCCGGCTCTGAAAAAGAGACCAAAGCCCTGGTTGGCACACACCCATCATTTGAGGAGAGAATCATGAATGTGGACAGCATTCTCGCCGACAACCAGTTGATGGATAAGAAGCAGCCCATTGTAAAGGAAAGGTTTATTGCGAATGTCAAAATTAAATAATAGTAGTCTGACCATCGGAAAGTACAGTTGCGTCAGGCGCGACATCACGTCTATTACGGCAATAATATTAGCCACCTGCTGTTCATTGTTTGCAGCCCCTGCCTGTTCTGACGAGTACCACTACAACAATATCCTGATCGGTGATCGAGCGGCGGGTATGGGTGGCGCCTATACGGCGATATCCGATGATCCATCGGGACTATTCTATAACCCAGCGGGTATCGCCTATGCGCAGGGGAACAGTATCTCCGTCAGTGCCAACGCCTTTCATCAAACAAAGACCGTTTATAAAAATGCTCTCGGTAGTGGTAATGACTATGAGCGCAACTCATCAGCCCTTCTCCCGAATTTTTTCGGTATCATTCAACCCCTCGGCAAGGGGAAAGTAGGTTTTTCCTATGCTGTTCCAGATTCTGTAATAGAGGATCAGAACCAGACCTTTTACAACCTGCCGGGTACCACTACTACCCGGTTTGCAATTAACTTCAACAAGAGTGATAGTACCTATTACTTCGGGCCTTCTTATGCATTGGAGTTGACGCCGGAGTTTTCTGTCGGCGCCACGCTTTATGGTCATTATCGCCGGAATGAATGGATATCGAATCAGTTAATCAATAAAAGCGCCGGGACTTATCAATGGCTGAATCAGTTTTATAAAAATACTGAATCGGGGATAAAGCCAATACTCGGATTGATGTGGAACCCTACAACTAAACTGACCACTGGATTATCATTAAGTAAAGTAAATATCATTCAATCCGATACTGCATATCAAACTATTTGTGCGGGCGATATCCCTGGGATATGTGATCCCGCTTATGTGCCTGGCACCGCACCAGTACGGGTGGTAAATTTGTCTAAAGCCAAAAGAGTTTATCCCTTAACTTCAACAATGGGTATTGCCTACTTCCATTCCAAATCCCTGATAATTTCCGGTGATATTTCGTATAACGGCAAGGTAAAAGATGATAATTTTGGCAACAAGGAACCCACCTTGAATGTCGCATTAGGCACGGAATATTATCTGGACGAGAAATGGGCGATCAAGGGTGGTTTCTTTACGGATAGAGCAAACACTCCGAAGATCAAGAGCAGCGATACGAATGCATACGACCATGTGGATTTATATGGCGCGAGCTTAAGCACCAGCTATTTTACGAGACAATCATCCATCACTCTTGGTGTCACCTACCGTTACGGGGTGGGGCAGGCTCAGATACTTGGAAATCAAACAATACAGGACGTGAAGTCGCAGGCTTCGACTTATTTCCTGTCGGCCTCTTATTTTTATTGAGGGGTAAGGTGAGGGACATTGAGCAGCGCCTACGCTTTCTTGCATCGCATAGCCCCTCATGGTTGTTTAGTTTGTGGACAGTCTGTTACAGATTTAGTTTTGTGCAGGAACAGGTTGCGTTTCCGCTGGCGGACTAGTATCTGTCTTATTGGACAAAGAACCGCCGACCATGTGGCCATCCTGTAGCTGCGGCAATAGCGGAGCGCCCATGTTTGGCAACGTGAGCTTCTGCTCAGGTTGTCCGGTGATTTCTGCATTACGGATGTAATCATAGCGATCACTCGACAAACTCGCGCTCTGCTCATTGTTTCGTATCACGGTCGGGCGCAAGAACACCATCAGGTTGGTTTTGACGTGGCTGCGTTTCTGGTATTTGAATAAATTGCCAAGGATAGGAATATCGCCCAATCCAGGCACTTTTACGACGCCATCACGCTGGCTTTCATCGATCAGTCCACCCAGTACGATAATCTCTCCATCGTTAACCAGTACGTTGGTATCAATCGAGCGCTTGTTGGTGATGATGCCGGCGGAGCCTGTAGCGTCCTGCACGCTTGATGTTTCCTGATATATCGCCATCTTGACTGTTCCGCCTTCGGATATCTGCGGCCGCACACGCAGCGAAAGGCCGATATCCTTGCGCTCTATCGTCTGGAACGGATTCACTCCCGCGCTGCCGCCCGATGCTGTCGTCGTGTATTGTCCGGTAATAAATGGCACGTTCTGGCCGACGATGATTTTCGCTTCTTCATTGTCGAGTGTGATCAAATTGGGCATTGACAGAATATTGGCGTCGTCGTCGGATGCAAGCGCGCGGGCCAAAACGCCCAACCCGAGTTTGCCTGCGGCTTGGCGGAAAATACCGAGAGACAAACCGTTGCCCGGTGGCAACACATTGCCTGTGGTGGATGACGCGACCGCCTGGCTGATCAGATTATCACCTCCACCGGCAAATCCGGTCACTCCGCCTACACGATAATTACTGGCGCTGCCACCGGATAATGCGCTCCATTGAATGCCAAATTCGGCGGCTCGCGTGGCGCTTACTTCAACGATCAGCGATTCGATATAAACCTGAGCGCGCCGCGCGTCGAGCTGGTCGATGATGGAGCGCAAATTGCGGTAGACCGTCTCGCTGGCAGTGATGATGAGGGTATTAGTCGCTGCGTCGGCCTGAATGAATCCCGCAGGACCGCCGCTTGGCAGAGGTTGTTGAACTGACCCGGGCGGGGTAGGGTTTATCGCGGAAGCTTCAGACGACACCACGGCACGCAAAGTTTGAGCGAGCTTGGCCGCTTCCGCATTTTTTAAATATACGACATGCACATTGCCTGGATGCGCAGTCGGCTGATCGAGTTTTGCAATCAGTGATTTTGCCAGGTTGGCGCGTACTTCGGAGGGCGCGCGCATAATGATCGAATTGCTGCGCGATTCCGCCAGCAGGCTGAGTTGCCCGGCAGCGCCTCCCGGGGATCCGCCCGGTTCCAGTAGTCGAGTAACCATAGATGCAATGTCGCTGGCAACTGCGTAACGGATAGGTATCACTTCCGGTTCGCTGCTCGCGGGGCTATCCAGTGCTGCGATTATCTTGCTCAGTCGCAGCAGGTTGTCGGCGTAGTCGGTGATGACCAGCGAGTTGTTGCCAGGGTTGGCGTTGATGGTGTTGTTGGGTGCAATCAACGGGCGCAATACCGCTACCAGATTAGCTGCAGGTTCGTATTTTAAATAATATATCTGTGTTGCGATCTGGTCGCCGCGTACTGCGCCAGTCTGGATCGGGCTTGCTTGCAACTTGGCGTCCGCTTCAGGCACTACTTTGGTATAGCTGTTACCGGTTATCAGCGTGTAGCCATTCAAGCGCAACACTGAGGTCAAGAGCTGGAATGCCTGGGCTTTGGAGAGAGGTTTTTCCGACACCAGATTAATCTTGCCCTTGATACGCGGATCGATGATGAATGTTGTATTGGTGTAGTCGCCGATTGCCGTAATTACAGATTCGATATCGGCATCGACGAAATTGAGCGTGCCTTCATTTGCGCCGGTCGCTTCTTTCAAGCCGGCTTCCTGCGCCTGTGCCGGCTGGATGCCCGCAACTGCGCATATCAGAGCCATGATAGCAATCAAGCAGCGCCACGCTGCCGGTATCTGTACTGTTGTCAATATAATTTTTCTCATTTGTACTCTAACGCGAAAACATCCTTTTCGCCCTCTCTGCTGTGTGGTCCCAGCAAATTTAGTAAATTTGCCAGTCTCTCTTCTTGTCCAGATTCTGCTTCTGCCTTGCCGGAAAACTGTAACCGCCCGCTGGCCAATATTCCTGTGCCTCTTAATATAAGCGGCCCTTTGATTGTCTTGAGTGTCACAGCCGATTGCTGTCCGCGCCAATCGATAGCCAGATTATAGCTGCCCAACGGTTTGATCGGCGATAGCCGCGATGCGATGTCATTCATTTCCAGGTTCGTCGATCCGGTCAACTCTATTTGCCCATCCTTTTGCGCCAACTGCAACGGCTCCCATGATAACCGCATCTGGCCGGAAGGCTGCACAGTATTAAGCGGCGCGCCCAGAGCTGCCAGCCGTTCCGCCGGTAATAATACCGCAGCCGGACTCACTTGCCATTGATGCCAACTGCCGGTCACGCTTACAGGTTGCGACAGGGCCTCGGCATTTTCCAGTTCGGCATCGACGTGAGCCAGCAATACCATCGGAGACAACCGCCAGGAGAATCGTCCCGGCAACAGCGGTGTTACCGCATCGCTAGCGCTTGCCGCTCCGCCGAAGAAGGCTGAACCGTGCCACAATGTGCCCTGAGCATCACCTAGCGTCAAGCGGCCTTCGGTTTGTTTCTCCACTATTGATGCAATCCAGGCCGCTGGAAAAAAAGCCAGCACGGTGAACGCGGCACTGGCAATCCCCGCCAGAAACCATATCACGAAGCGGCGCATTACTCATTCCTTTGTTGCCGTAGAGTCAATGTCACATCGACTGTGTCTGCTTGAGACAGTGCAACGATATTCGCATCGACCACGGAAAGCAGGGCGGTTCTTTGCATATCGTCCAGCCAGTTCAGCGTACTGGCAAAAGAAACGGCAACGAGTTGCACTTTAGCAAGATTGCCGGTCAGCATCACACTTTGCGGTTTCAATCCTTTGCGCGCAAGCGCGGTTTCGATACTTTCCTTGGTTATTGCTGCCAATGTTGGCGCGGATGTGCCTGAAAGCGCAGAGGCTTCCTTCGACAATGCCTGCATTTGTGCGGTTTGCTGGCGCAGCACCGGCAGGTTGTTGTTCAAATGCTCGCGTCCGGTAAGGGCAGGATCAATCATTGTTGCGAAGATCAGGCCGAGCGCCACCACAGCAGTGGCAGCAGCAAGCATCGCGCGCTCGCGCGCATTTCGTGCCATCCAGAATTCAGCGAAAGATTGCCTCGATTGATTCAACAGATTGTTCGGACTCATTTCGCGCTCCGGATTTTCCATACCGCCGCCGCTCCGGAAGTTTCCTGGTCAAGCGACAGGTGGCGTTCCGCCAGCGCGACCTTCATCTGCCGCATCGGCGCTTCTGCATTGGGCGCTTCGGTTCGGCTCAGGACAGGCTTGAACCGTACGAACAGACTGCGTTCGCGGTACTCCAGCACGGCAATGGCAGGTGGCTTGCCGGAGGTTGCTGTGACGCTTGCCCATGCTTCGCCAAAGGACGCTGTGATGGCTGTAAAATCATCTGGTTTGGACAGCCCCGCATCGTGTTTGATCGTGGCGATCTTCTGACGCATTTGCGCGGCAGGATCGATGATTACCGTCTCTTTCGGAAAAGACGATTTGTAGATTTGGGTCATGGTTGCGCGTAGCGCTGAGGCTTCGCTCTTCATGCGCCACCAGTCGATATTCAATGCGGCGACATTGGTGATCAAGACCGTAGCCGCCAGCGCAAGCGGCCAGCGCCATGCCCGCCAATCCATGCTGGGATGTGATCCCGCACCCAGCCCCCCCATCAAGTCAAGCGTCGTACCATTGGCGCCAGAAATCCAGCGTGACCAGTTATCGGCCAATATACTGATGCGTTTATTCAGTGCACCGGTATGGTTGACCACTTCTTGATAAGCGTGTATTTCGGATTGCGGCACATGCAACACAATCGATGCATCGGGCACAATCGCGCACAATGTCCGGATTATCTCGTGCGCCGCGGACTCATTCTGGTTTGCGCTTATCGCCACGCCGATGCCGTCGTGCTCCGAGAGGCGGAACGTCATATCGATCGCGTTGCCAGGTTCGTTTCCGGCCACGGCCACGCTGACCGGCTGGTCAGGCTGATTCGGTTGCCCAAGCTGACAACTCAAGCACAATTGTGCGGGCAGCGCCGCAATCTTGCGCGCGCCGCACGAGACCAACGCCTTGACCAAAGCGTCGAGCCAGCTGCGCTGCACTACTGCAACGGTGCGCATTCCATCGGCCATCCCCCCTGCAACGACCACACAATCGGACGGGTCGGAAATCAACCTGTCTTCGACCAGGTTGGGCAATGCTGCCTTCATCCTGGAGGGCGATAGTGGAGGCACTTTAACGCGCAGCAAGGTGACATCGCCAGCGGCCAGCAGCAACACTACGCGCTGCGCCTTGGCTATGGTGTCGGACAAGTCCTGCAAAGGCATTACCCCTTGACGCTCGATTGATGTGTCATGCGACATGCTGCTATTCGATACCAGGGCGAACGGGCAGGGCAGTGCAGGCCAATGCGGTGCGTTGCCGGCGGCGGCTTTGGAAGGCAAGCGGAGATAGAGCGTGCTCAAATTGTCTGCTTCTCAATGCAAAGGATTAGAGGGAATCGTACTTGATAGTTGCACAAGTATCCACCGAAAATGCATGCTGCTGAAAACCGGAAGGCACGATCTGTGATGATCGTGCCTTCAGAAGAATTAAGCTGCATTCTCTGGTTACATTTGCATTAGATGACTGCCAGAGTAATTCAACCTACGCGCCCAGCATGATGAAGCTTACCATCTGCGGCGTGCTGCTATGCAAGTATTATTGAACGCGACATCATTGCTTGGCTTAGAACGGCGGGAAGGTCAATGTGCCGCTCATCGTTCCTGTTTGGGTGCCGCTATACACAGGGGTGGACGCGAACGAAACTGTACCGGCTGTTCTGCTTATCGTAATACCCCAAGTCGAGCAGAGCGGCCAGTTCAAAGTATTGGTGCCACTAATGTGGCATATCATGTTTGGAGAAGCAGTCCCAAACCCGAAGCCTGGGTACCCATAAGCCCAAAGTCTTTGTTCTGCGGTGGTGGCGTCAATCGTGTACCCAATAAAGAACATACTATATGAAGAGTTGCTCCAATATCTCGTGTAGGACGTATTTCCCAATGCGTCGGTGGTAGGGCCATTACTATTAGCTGAATCGTATGTCAGGCCGGTTAGGTTGGAAAAGGATCCCGTTAGTGTCAAGGTTGCCCCGCTACTCCCCCCCGTTGTTCCAGAAGTGGTAGAAGTAGTGCTTGGAACGCCAGGAAGGCCACCGCCACATGCCGCTAATATGCCGGATACCAGTAACATCAATGCAAGCGCGCCGTAATTCTTGTTGAAAATGTTCATAAACCTCCCCTGAATAATGTTGAGAATATCGCCGCCCATTTGGCAGTCAAACCCCTAAAGTGGAGCCGGTTCTATAGTAGCCTAACAACGGACTTATTCATATACGTCAAATGAACTATAGCCGGACATTTTTACCAGTTTTTTGTCTGTCAAACATTCCTGAATGCATGCTAATGTTCCCGAATCCAGATCAGTTTGGTATTGGCGCCATTACGTTCGATTAAAGCCTGTATTTCCAGTCCGGCCCGGCTCATGCGTACTTTGCCATTGACCAGAAAATAATTGGTCGTGACCGACACATTGCCGGTCGATGCCGAGAATGGTTTGCCCGGCAATCGGTGGGTAAAGTCGGCAATGTCGCGAAAGCTGGCGGTGTTGCGATTGGCTGTCAGCGATGTTGCGTCGGCAAGAGTGAGCGCATCGATTCTGGCGGCCAATACTTCGGCTGGCGCGGTATTGACATTGACCGGTGTGGCGCGCGGCAGGAAGATAGCAAAATCCTTCAGTCTGTCGAGTATTGCCGGGGAATAGCCCGGCACCGCAAGCAAATCATCCAGGTGGGTAAACAAGCTCATCGGCTGTGCGGCGGATTGGCCGGTGCTATTTGCGGCAGCCGCTGCATTGAGTGCTTGTTGCGTCATTGCCTTAACATGGGCAATCATTTGCTCCTGCTCTGTGTTAGCTCCGGGCACCTGTGCCATTGAAGCATTCGTCGGTTGAGGGGTGTTGTTTGCAGGCACAACTTGAGGTGTTTGCCCAGCCGCCATCGCATCGGCGGTTGCCTGGGCCAGCGCCGGATCCAGCTTGATATTGCCGAGCAGACGCGCGAAAGCCGCGACCTCGGCAGGGTTGATGGCCCCATTGGGGCACAGGTTGGTCAGGTTATAGCGCGCCTGCGCATCGCTGATGCCACCCGATAATGCCGCATCGGCGGCGTCATCGTCGGCATGGCCATTTTCTACATATTGGTCGAGCCGCGTATCCGCGAGCGGCACCGCCCAGGGTTCATTCAGATCGTCGACGCTCGAATGCTTCGCATCCTCGCGCAGGATCAAGCCGGCCCAATCGAGCGCGCCGCGCAATACCCATTGCTTTTGCAACTGCAGCCGCTGGTTTTCGATCGAACGGACCTGCACCTGTTGTTGCCAGAAGAGACTGGCGACGATGGTGATAGCCAGCGTCGTCAGCAATAAAGCCGTTATTACTGCGACGCCGCGTTGCTGGTGGGGACGGGCAGGGCGCATGTTCATACCGCCCCCAGCAGAAATGTTTTGAGCAGACTATCCTGGTGGCCCTGCAATTGCACGGCGACCTCCAATCCGGTCAGCAGCGGTGGCGGGACAGACGCTTGACCAGGCGGAGGATTTGCAGTTGAGGCGGGAGTGGTTGGCAGTTGAAAGACTTCGGCACTTGTTCTCCAACTGGTTCCCCCGCTGATCCAAAGCCGCATCGTCAGCGCGGTGACGCCTGCTTGCAGTGCAACTGCCCGGGACGTGTCGCTGTCGTTAGCGGCCGTTCGCCACAACATGCCAAGTTCTTTAAAATCGCGCGTCGCTACCGATTCCCGGCGCGTCAGCACACCATCCTTGACGCGATAGGTAACGACTTGCAGCCGGGATGGCTGGTTGTCGGCATACACCGTCCGTATCAATGTCAGCCGCCCCTGTTCGACGACGAGCGGCATCCGGTCCGGCAGGGCCGTGATACTGGTCAGATGCGCGCAATCGCTTTGCAACTGCGCAAAAGTGAGTTGCATTCCGCGCGTCTGCTCAAGGTCACCGGTAAGCGCAATTCGCGCCCGAATAATACTGTCTAACCCGCGCCAACCCAGCACCGCGATGAACGATAATATGCTGATGGCTACCAGCAATTCGATGAGTGTCAGCCCATTGTGCCTGACTGGCCGCGAAGCCTCACGAGCAATGCATTTTGCATGTGGCTTATTATGCATTTGGTACTATTTGAACCAGTTTGATGATGCGCCGATCGGTATTTTGCGTGTCAAATACACTGACTTCGACGCGGCGAAAAAAAGGATTTGGGGTGGTAAATACGTTTTCTTCGCAAACCAGATGCAGCTCGCCTTGAGCGCAATCGAATCTGCGTTGACCTAGCGCAGGCCATTCATGCGCCAAGCGGATTTGCGACATACGGTTTTCGGCCGACCACGTCGCCATCATCGAAGCGCGCAAGTCGCTGCTGTTTTGTGTCAGGCTTCCGACCGCACGCAAACTGGCGCTCAATGCAGTGCCGACGATGAACAGAGCAACCAGCACTTCGAGCAAAGTAAATCCTTCGTAGCGACGGGTATATGGGCAGATAAATTGGCGATGTTTCCGGTGCATGTCATTCCACCACGAAGTGTCCTATCCCGTCGGCGCGGATGGCGACTTGCGCATCCCCGACGGCAAGCGTCAAGACAAAGGGTTTGTCGACAGGCTCGCGACCGAAGATGATGCGCAATGGAGCGGCCTGGCCTGCGGGCGGCGGACTGATCGATAATGTGGCAAGGCGGCGACTGAATTCACGCTCACGTAACAAGTCATCCTGTTTAAGTATTTGCCATTCATTTTCATCGCGCAGCAGGAAACGATATCGATCAGCTTCTGACTCGAATGCAATCGGGCGATTGCGCACAATCGCCTCGTCTCGCGCCAGTTGAAGCAACAGTGCAATCCGTTGCGCGTCGTGTTGCAATGTTTGACGCTCGTCCGGCATCGCATTGAATGACACTATTCCCAGCATGATGCCGGCAATCACCATGACTACCAGCAGCTCGAGCAGCGTGAATCCGCCTGATAATTTCCGGGATCGCGCGAACCGACTGTCGCCTCTCGATTTAAATAAAGCAGACGTGATTACAAATCCCACGAACCGATATCGGCATCATTGCCGGAGCCGCCCGGCTGACCATCCGCGCCCAATGAAAACACATCGATTTCACCCTTGATGCCGGGTGACAGATATTGATAAGGATTGCCCCAAGGGTCTTTAGGCAACTTGTCGAGGTAACCGCCGGTTTTCCAGCCATTGGCGGCAGGACCCACAGTCGGTTTGGTGATGAGTGCATCCAAACCTTGCTCGGTAGTTGGATAACGCTGATTATCGAGCTTGTATAGTTTAAGCGCTTGCATCACAGTGGCAATGTCTTGTTTGGCTGCAATGATGCGCGCATCGTCCGTGCGTCCCATCAGTTTTGGAACGACCAAGGCAGCCAGGATGCCCATGATAACCACTACTACCATGATTTCAATAAGCGTAAAACCACGCGCTGAAACACCGGAAGGCGTACGACAGCAGGAAGACGCATTAAGGTTGCTCATAAGAATTGATATTTCTGGTGATGAAAGAATTGCAAGTATAAGGCCAAATCGGGGTTTCTAATAATGCCTTTCTGATTGAATACTGCGATAATATATATTACAGACGAGCCGGAGGTTGATTTGACGGGCTATTCTAACAGGCTGAAACCACACAGCAATTTTGCAGCATACAAGTTGTTTGGAATTTTGGGCAACTTTGATACAATGCCGCAGTTTTTTTGAACTTTAATTTAGGGTAGGAGAATAAAGATGTCTATCGAACTACGCGTTAAAAAGATCGTTGCTGAACAGCTGGGCGTAAATGAATCCGAAGTCAAGAATGAATCTTCTTTCGTCAACGACCTTGGTGCTGATTCTCTGGATACCGTTGAACTGGTAATGGCTCTGGAAGAAGAGTTCGAGTGCGAAATCCCGGATGAAGATGCGGAAAAAATCACCACGGTACAGCAAGCCATCGACTACGTCCTGGCTCATCAGAAGTAATTCCCTGTTTTATCTGTTTACCTATCCAATTCTATTTGTCCATCCCTTCTGATTGGTGGAGTCAATTTGTCTAAACGTAGAGTCGTTATAACCGGTCTGGGGATCATCTCCCCGGTCGGGATAGGGATTGCCGCAGCTTGGCAGAACATCGTCGCCGGGAAGTCCGGCATCGCGAAAATCACGCACTTCGACCCCAGCGCGATGGCATCGCAAATCGCCGGCGAAGTGAAAGATTTTGATGTCACGCAATATCTTTCCGCCAAGGATGCGCGCCGCATGGACAGGTTTATTCATTTCGGTCTGGCGGCTGGCATGGAGGCATTCAAGGATTCCGGCCTGGAAGTTACCGGACAGAATGCCGAACGCATTGGCGTGAACATCGGCTCCGGCATCGGCGGTTTGCCGATGATCGAGGAAACGCATAACGATTTTCTTGCCGCAGGGCCGCGCAAAATCTCGCCGTTTTTCATCCCCGGCACCATCATCAACATGATTTCCGGCAACCTGTCCGTCATGTACGGGTTGAAAGGCCCGAATCTGTCGATGGTTTCCGCCTGCACTACCGGTACGCATTGCATCGGCGAATCGGCGCGCATAGTCGAATACGGCGATGCGGACGTGATGGTTGCCGGGGGTTCCGAGGCGACCATATGTGCATTGGCGGTAGGCGGGTTTTCTTCCGCACGCGCGCTCAGCACCCGCAACGATGATCCGGCTACAGCCAGCCGTCCCTGGGACAAGGACAGGGATGGTTTCGTGATGGGCGAAGGTGCGGGCGTCCTGGTGCTGGAAGAATATGAACATGCCAAGGCTCGCGGAGCGAGGATTTACGCAGAGCTGGCCGGTTATGGCATGAGCGCTGACGCCTACCACATTACTGCACCGAATACAGATGGCCCGAAACGCAGTATGCTGAATGCATTGCATAATGCTGGGTTGAACCCGCAGGATGTGCAGTATGTCAACGCACACGGCACGTCGACCCCGTTGGGCGACAAGAACGAAACAGAGGCAATTAAACTGGCGTTTGGTGACCATGCCAGAAAACTGGTGGTGAACTCCACCAAGTCGATGATCGGTCATTTGTTGGGCGGCGCAGGCGGTGTAGAGTCGGTGTTCTGCGCATTGGCGATCCATCATCAAATTTCGCCGCCGACCATCAATATCTTCGAGCAGGATCCGGAATGTGATCTGGACTTTTGTGCAAATGTCGCTCGCGACATGAAGATTAATGTTGCAGTGAACAATAATTTCGGATTCGGCGGAACCAACGGCTCGCTGGTGTTCCGCAAAGTATAAATTCCTGCTGATATTCCCACTACGATGCTGGTCAATGGCAAGCCTGGCAATCTGATCAGCATTCGTGATCGTGGCCTGCTTTACGGTGATGGGGTGTTTCGCACCTTTGTAGCGTCGCATGGCAAAGCACAGCAATGGCCGCTGCATTACCGGAAACTTCAACACGATTGCGTAGCGCTGGGTATCGCCTGCCCGGATAAAGCGCTGCTTTTCGCCGAGCTTGACGGCCTGCTCGCACAACATACCGGCGGAGTGGTGAAGCTGATCGTGACGCGCGGGGAGGGAGTCCGCGGCTATGCTCCTCCAGCCGCCGCCAAGGCTACGCGCCTTTGGGATATTTCTCCCTTGCCTGATTTCCCCGCTGACTGGTCAACACATGGGATCAAGGCACGCCTATGCCAATTACGGTTGGGCCACCAGCAGCATTTGGCGGGTATCAAGCACCTTAACCGCCTCGAAAACGTATTGGCAACTGCCGAGTTGAGTGATGCACAGTCGCCTGATTCAGGGATTGCGGAAGGTCTGATGATGGATACTGCCGGCAATGTCATTGGGGGCACACGAAGCAACCTGTTTTTAGTGTCAAAAGGCAAACTGGTCACGCCGGATCTGTCACGCTGCGGTGTGAAAGGCGTCCAGCGAGACCGCGTGATAGCCTGGGCGGCGCAGCACAAAATGCCGCTGCAAGTGCGCAACATCGGACTGGATGAGGTGCTGCACGCCGACGAGTTGTTCGTGGTGAACAGCGTCATCGGCCTATGGTCAATAAACGAACTGGAGCAGCGCCGCATGAGCGGCTTCCCCATCGCCAGACAAATTCGCAAATATCTTTTTGAACAGGGCGCCTGATGCGACGGATATTCGCATGGGTAATTGTGCTTGTGCTGCTTTTCACGGTTGGCTTGGGTTACCATGTTCATCACCCGCTGACTCTGCCATCCGCGCCATTTGAATTTGCATTGATGCCGGGCAGCAGCCTCAAGAGCGCAGCACGGCAACTGAAGCAGGCGGGATTGCTGGAGCAGGACGTAACGTTTGTCATGCTGGCACGTGTTCAGGGTAAGTCAGGAACGATCAAGGCGGGAAACTATGTGCTGGAACACCCCGTTTCGCGGCTTGAGTTGCTGACAATAATCACAAAAGGCAGTGTCAGCCAGAGCCAGATCAGCGTCATCGAAGGCTGGACGTTCAAGCAGTTGCGCGCCGCGCTGGATGCCAGCAAGGACATATCGCATAGCGCGAAAAATTTGTCTGATGCGGAAATTTTGCAGCGTATTGGCGCGACGGAAAATCATCCCGAGGGATTGTTCTTTCCCGACACTTATTACTTTGCCGCAGGAAGCAGCGATTTGACGATATTCAAGGTCGCCTACCACACCATGCAGCGGCACCTGCAGGAAGCATGGGATTCACGCGAGGCGGATTTGCCGCTTAAAACGCCTTATCAAGCCTTGATACTGGCTTCTATCGTCGAGAAGGAAACAGGCACTCCGGCTGATCGCGCGATGATTGCGGGGGTGTTTGCGAATCGTTTGCGAAAAGGCATGATGCTGCAAACCGATCCGGCGGTGATTTACGGCTTGGGCGACAAGTTCGACGGCAACCTGCGAAAACGCGATTTGCTTGCCGATACACCTTACAATACATATACGCGGCGCGGATTGACACCAACGCCGATTTCCTTGCCGGGAGCAGCAGCGATACAGGTGGCATTGCATCCGGCGAAAACCGATGCGCTGTACTTCGTGGCGCGCGGCGATGGCAGCTCGCAATTTTCCAGCAGCCTGGTCAAGCACAATCGTGCTGTGAATCAATACCAGATAATGAGGAGAGGCAGTCGTTAGTCGCCAGTTCTAAACACAATGAGCAAATTCATAACGTTTGAAGGTGTCGATGGGGCAGGCAAAAGCACCCATCTGGCGTGGTTTGCCGCTACGTTGCGGCAGCGCGGCCTCGACGTGGTGGTCACGCGCGAACCGGGCGGCACGCCGCTTGGTGAGCAATTGCGCGAGATACTGCTCAACCAGCCGATGAGCATCGGCACCGAGGCCATGCTGATGTTTGCGGCGCGTCTTGAGCATATCGAGCAGGTCATCAAACCTGCACTGCACGCGGGCAAATGGGTCATCTCCGACCGTTTCAGCGATGCCAGTTTCGCCTATCAGGGCGGCGGCAGAGGTCTGGATTGGGATAAATTGAGCCAGCTTGAGCAGTGGGTTCATTCCGGCCTGCAACCAGACCTGACGCTGTTTTTTGATGTTCCGGTCAAGGTCGCGCGACAACGCCTGAGGTCGCCTGATAAAACAAGGCCGAACAATGTATCTCTGGACCGTTTCGAGCAGGAGCAAGCCGATTTCTTCGAGCGAGTGCGCGCCGGATATCATAAACGTATAGAGCAAAACCCTCAGCGCTACGCCGTGATCGATGCGGCGCAGCCGCTGGAAAAAGTGAAGCAGCAACTCGAAGGCATCATCGCGTCTCTATGAGCATGGATGCGATCTATCCGTGGCAACAAAACGACTGGGCGCGCTTGCAGGAGCTGCGCAAGCGCCCCCCGAATGGGATTTTGCTCAAGGGAACCAAAGGCATCGGCAAGCTTGATCTGGCAATAAGGTTTGCTCGGAGCCTGCTGTGCCAGCATCCGGATGAATCCGGTTTTGCCTGCGGCCAATGTCCCTCCTGCCACTGGTTCGGGCAGGGCTCCCACCCCGATTACAAGTTGTTGCAACCGGAAGTACTGAGCCAGGAAGGTGAAGAAACCGATGATTCCAAGTCCACATCTGGCAAAAAACCCAGCAAGCAGATTTCCGTCGATCAGATACGCGAGCTCGCCAATTTCATCAGCATGTCTGCGCATCAGGGCGGCAGGCGAGTGGTTATCATTCACCCCGCCGAAGCAATGAACGCCAATGCCGCGAATGCATTGCTGAAAAATCTCGAAGAACCTCCGCATGGATTGCTGTTTATACTGGTGTCGCACAAGCCGCAGCAATTGCTGCCGACCATCCTGAGCCGTTGCCTGCCTTTCGCGCTATCGGCACCCGATGCCGCGAGTGCCACGCGCTGGCTGGCACAGCAGGGTGTTAAAAATCCTGCTGAAGCTCTGGCTTTTTCCGGCTTTGCTCCGTTGCAAGCCGTTCAACTGGACGAGCAACTGGGCAGAGAGGAGCGTGAAAAATTGCTTCGGGCCGTGCGCCAACCTGCTGCGATGGATGTGTTCGTTTTGGCCGAGGTTCTGCAAAAAACCGAGCAGGTGCTGGTCGTGCAGTGGCTGCAACAATGGTGTTATGACTTGAGTTCGATGAAGCAGACTGGCAAATTGCGCTATCACCCCGGAGAAGAAGCAGCCATCAAAAAACTGGTCAAATCAGTCGAACCGTTGAATCTGGCGCGCCTGCAAAAGCACCTGCAAACCGCCAAACGCGAAGCGCAGCACACGCTCAATCCCAAGCTGTTCTTTGAGTCGATATTGTTTGCATATCGCCAACTGATGCTCGAATAATCATGGGAATCTTGAAAAATCCCATAATCGTTTCCGAATGAAGTTCGACAGTGATGAGTTTATCAAATCCAA
>JACREA010000130.1 GCA_016218465.1 Nitrosomonadales bacterium
ATGCTGAACTGTAAACACGCAACCATGCTGATGTCGCAGGGTATGGACAAGAAGCTTGGCATGATGCAAAAAATGGGTTTGCGCTTTCACCTGATGATGTGCAGCGGTTGCCGCAACTTCAACAAGCAGATGGAGTTTTTGCGCCAAGGTTGCCGGAAATTTACACAGCAAGACAGCATGTAAAAGCGCTGCTTTTGTACGCCGGTTAGCTTAAACGATAGAAAATGGCAAAAGAATACCTGGACAAATTGACGGCCTTAATTGACAAGGCAACATCTGGAACGTCCAAAAACATCAGCCTTGAGTGTAAGCATTTTTTTAGCGGGGCCGCGCTTTATGCCAATGGCAAAATCTGCTTATCGTTAACGCCCGTTGGCTTCGCAATAAAATTGCCGGAGGAATCACGAAACGCTTTGTTGAAACAAAAAGGCACAAAAACCCTTCGGTACTTTCCTGAAGGGCCGATCAAGAAAGATTACGTTGTCTTGCCAATAACCATCTTGAATGACGTGCAGGTTTTGCGGCATTGGGTGACACTCAGCATTGAACACGTGACGTCACTGCCGGAGCCGGTTGGGAAGAAACGCAAGTGAGACAGCAGCCACATAATTAACAATGGCATCCAAATATGGAAGACATTATTCTCGAATCCGTGCTGACCTGCCCGCATTGCGGGTTTGCCAAAATGGAAACCATGCCTACCGATGCGTGCCAGTTTTTTTACGAGTGCGCGAACTGCAAGACAGTGTTGCGCCCCAAACCCGGCGATTGCTGCGTGTTTTGTTCTTATGGTTCGGTTAAATGCCCGCCAATCCAGGCTCAACAAGGATGTTGCGGTTAAGCCATAACAAGCATTGAGGAATTGATAAAGGGCTGAAACATGGACGCACTCGAACATCTGCTGAATAGCCTCTTCATCATGGCCTCCATGGTGGAAGCGCGCGATCCCTATACCGGAGGCCATCTGTGGCGCGTGTCACAGTTCTGCCGCGTACTGACCGAGCATGGCGGACTGCCGCCCAATCAGGTGGCGCGCGTCTCGCTGGGTGGTTTCCTGCATGACTTGGGCAAGATCGCCGTGCCGGATGCTATCCTCAACAAGCCTGACCGGCTGACCGATGATGAGTATGAAATCATCAAGACACATCCGGATGTCGGTCGTCGTTTGCTGATTGATCATCCTCTGGCAGCATTGGCTGAATCCGCCGTGTTTGCACATCACGAACGCCCGGATGGCATGGGTTACCCGCAGCAGTTGCCGCTTGAGCAAATTTCCGTGGATGCGCGCATCGTCAGCATCTGCGATGCCTTCGATGCCATGACCAGCACCCGCCCCTACCGCAAGGGAATGCCGATTAAGCGAGCACTCGACATCATCCGCGACAATCTCGGCACCCAATTTGATACCCGGTGGGGCGAACTTTTTCTGGAACTGGGCGAGGCAGGCAAACTCGACCACATTGCCGGCCACAGTGAGTCGGGTATCCCCTTGCATGATTGCCCGATGTGTGGCGCATCTATTGTTATTCGCCGACGTCAACATGAAGGGGATCACGCCTATTGCCGGGCTTGCGGTGCAGAAACCAGAATACGTGTAGTAAACGGGAATACCGTCCTTGAGGCAACCGGCCAACGCGGAACCCCAGAGCAATTGGAACCTGAGGTTGACACTGAGCTTGTCAGGGAACTGGTCAAGGAATCAGCCTCCCTCCTGAATCAACAGCCGCCAATCTGAGTTATCCTGCGATGGCAGTCAGCGAATGGCACAAAGCAGAACTTGGCTCCTACTTTACCCGTGTTGCTTACCCCATCCACAAAACTATTTAGTGGATATCTCAAATTCCGCCACAAGCATATGGTGGTCCGAAGCCATCGTCGGTTTCACGGCGTATCTCACCGGATGCAGGTGCCGGTTGTAAAAAATGTGGTCGAGCACGTAGGGACGGCGGCGCCACGTAATTTCTTTCGTCTGCGTGGTCTGATAGCCGACTTTGGCAAACTGCTTAACCAGCGCATCGTGCTTGCTGACGTTGAAATCCCCGCTAATCAGCGTCGGACCGTCCGAGCGGCGCAACTGTTTAGCGACAAGTTGACGCTGTTCGGTGTGACGCTCACCTGATGAATTAAGCATGAAGTGCGCCAGAAGGTGTGTATTGAAGAGCTGAAGTTCGCAACCAGCAAGCGTGGTCTTGGCGCCGATAAGAAGACGGTCGGTGGGCGTTTTTTCTTCACCCTGAAATTCGAACTCGATTGGCGGCGACGGCAGGTCGTACCGGAAGGTGTCATGCAACGGCGTTTTAGAAAAGATGGCCAGTCCTATGCCGAATGGCAATTCGCGGGGGTCGGCTTTAGGATAGGAAAAATAGCTGTCATACCCTTTAAGCGCCGCTTTTAACTTGGTGTAATTGGGCGGCGGGTCAAGTTGCACCCCGTCAGGCTGAGCATGCTCCACTTCCTGCAGCATCACAACATCAGCGTCATGGCTGAGGATTTCCGAGATAGTCAGTTCGAGATTGACGGGCGCGTGGTCGGGATCTGCATCATCCCAGCCTTGTCCGAACTGCATATTGAATTGAAGTATTTTGAATGTACTCATGGGTGCGGAGCAGTATTATTAATTTGTACACATAATAGCGCGACAGAAACAAAAAAAGAAATCATCGTAAATTTGTCAATGTATACCGAGTGCCTTGCATCGCAAGTTAAGCTGCCAGTCGAGATCAACGGACGTTAACAGCAAACCCTATTCATCCAGTATTTCTTTCCCGGGAAACAGCTCTTCCGTGTAACCGAATTTTGACATATCACGGATACGCATCGGATACAAAATCCCGTCCAGATGATCGCACTCGTGTTGCACTACGCGGGCATGAAATCCGCTGACAGAGCGATCAATCGGTTCGCCGTATTCGTCCATGCCCTGATAACGAATATGCGCATGGCGCGGCACCAGACCACGCAGCCCGGGCACACTCAAACAGCCTTCCCAATCTTCTTCCATCGCCTCGCCCAGCGGGGTGATGACCGGATTGATAAGCACCGTTTCCGGCACTCCCTCGACATCGGGATAACGCGGACTGTGCTGCACGCCGAAGATCACTACGCGCAGTCCCACGCCGATTTGCGGCGCGGCCAATCCAACACCGTTCAGGGCTTGCATGGTGTCACGCATGTCAACCAGCAGGTCGTGCAAATGCTGCGTATCGAAATGGATGACAGGTTTGGCAGGATGCAACAGGCGAGCATCGCCCATGCGTAATACATCCTTAATCGCCATCGCAATTCACCACACATTCGAGAATGCTGCGCACCCGTCCCGTCGTTGCGCTGGTGGTAGCATTCACTTTTTCAATGTTGATGCCGGTTGCACTGTCGCCGCGCCCTCCCGCATAATTTGCCACCACTGCAATAGCAGCATAACTTAGCTCCAGTTCTTTAGCCAGTGCTGCTTCCGGCATGCCGGTCATGCCCACCATATCCGCTCCATCGCGCTCATAACGATTGATTTCGGCGATGCTGTCAAGACGCGGCCCTTGTGTAGCAGCATACACGCCGCCATCCATACATGCCTGTTCTGCAATTTGCGCGCTACGCAATATGCGGCTACGCAACCTCGCGCAATAGGGTAAAGTAAAGTCGGCATTGCTGTATGGCTTATCGCGTGTCTCAAAAAAAGTTGAATCACGGCCATGAGTGTAATCAATAATCTGATCCGGCACGACGATCACGCCGGGCTTAAGATCAGCGCGGATGCCACCCACGGTCGCCACCGAGATAATTTCGCTGATCCCCTGTTCGCGCAGTGCCCAGAGATTGGCGCGATAGTTCACCAGATGTGGAGGGATAGTGTGTCCGTATCCGTGGCGGGCCAAAAATATCACCTCATGCTGATTCAGCGTGCCGAACAGAAATGCGCCGGATGGTTCTCCGTAAGGCGTACGCATGACCTGCCGGTGCGTTATTTCCAGATTCGCCAATTGCGCCAGGCCGCGGCCACCAATTATTGCCAACATATTTACCCTTTCACCGCATAAATGGCAGGCAGGTTACGCCATGCCCCTTCGATATCCATGCCATAGCCAAACACAAAACGATTCGGCAATTCCACTCCCACGAAATCCGCATGGGCTGCTTTCTTCCCGCCATGCTGTTTGTCGGCAAACACCGCGCTGTAGCACTTGTCCGCGCCCAGCTCCAGCACACGCTCACGCAACGCCGCAAGCGTGTGGCCTTCGTCAAGAATATCATCCAGCAACAGCACCACTCGTCCGCGCACATTCTCGCATGGCGCAACCTTCCAGTGCATTTCGCCACCCTGCCGCGCATCGCCATAACGCGACACATGCACGTAATCAAAGTCCAGAGGAAAATTGAGCAGCGGCAACAACTGCCCGCTGAATACAACCGCACCACCCATCACCGACAACACCAGCGGATGCTTATCCGCCAGCGCGGCATTGATTTGTTGCGCCACTCGATGCAGAGCCGATTGCACCTGCTCGGCTGAATACAGCAATTCAGCCTGTTGCAGGATGTCGCGGGTGTGCTGCATGGATACAGTCATGTATTATCCAAAAAGCTGTAATTAGCCACGGATGGACACGGATTATCACTGATAAAACAGAGGATCCTGATAAATCCCTGCTTCACCCAATGGGCGCTCAATTCAGGGTGGGCAAGCAATTGATAACCCGTGTTCATCCGTGTTTATCCGTGGCTACATTACGTTTTTCAGGATTATTACAAGCTATCCGTTTGTTTATTTCAAGCTTTGGAGATACGCGGCAAACTCGCCGCAGACCTCGGGATGCTTGAGACCCAGCGCCACCATCGCCTTGAGATAGCCCAGCTTGGCGCCACAGTCATAGCGCGTCCCCTTGAAACGATAGGCGAGCATTTTCTCCTCTTTCATCAATGCTGCAATGCCATCGGTCAATTGGATTTCACCGCCTGCGCCCGCCCGCACCTTTTCAAGGTAATGAAAAATTCGCGGCGTGAGAATGTAGCGTCCGACTACTGCAAGCGTCGAGGGAGCAACTTCCGGCTTGGGCTTTTCAACAATGGCATTAACCTGCTCCAGGTTCGCCTCCGACACGTTACTGGCGCAGCCAGCCGATTGCGGGAGGAGGCGAGGGGGCGGCATTCCCGCACCAGACGCTTGCGCGCACCGTGTCATGCCGTCCGTTGCCAGTGACACGCTGCTGACGATACCGTATTGCCCGGTCTGATCGCGCGGCACGTTCTGCACTCCCAGGATCGAGCACTGGTGTTGTTCAAATATATCCGCCATCTGTTTGATGACGGAGACCTGGCCGTCTATCAGATCGTCAGCCAGCATTACCGCGAACGGCTCGTTATTGACCACTGGCCGGGCGCACAACACGGCATGCCCCAGACCAAGCGGCTCGGACTGGCGTATATAAATGCAGTTGATATGCCTTGGAATAATATCCTTGATCAGGTACAGCAATTTATCCTTGTTGTGTGCAGAAAGCTCTGCCTCCAGTTCGTAGGCCTTGTCGAAATGATCCTCGATCGCGCGTTTGTTGCGACCGGTGATAAACACCATATCGGTGATACCTGCTGCAACCGCTTCTTCCACCGCATACTGGATCAGCGGCTTGTCCACGACGGGCATCATTTCCTTCGGACTGGCTTTGGTAGCCGGCAAGAAGCGGCTGCCCAAACCTGCGACTGGAAAGACTGCCTTGGTGATTCTTTTCATACACTCTCCAATAATGTCAAAAATTGCTGTTCATCCAGCACCGCAACACCCAGCTCATGCGCCTTGTCCAGCTTGCTGCCTGCCTCGGCTCCGGCTACTACATAGTCGGTTTTTTTCGATACGCTGCCGCTGACTTTTGAGCCGAGCGCTTCCAGTTTTTCCTTGGCCTGTTCGCGCGTCATGGTGGTGAGCGTGCCGGTCAATACAAAGGTTTTGCCGCTGAATGGCGATTCTCGCACAGCTTGCGCCTCATGTTCCACCCATTGCACACCGTGTGCGAGCAGCGCTTTGACGACTTCGATGTTATGCGGTTCCGAAAAGAATGCGATGATGCTTTGCGCTACGACGGGGCCGACATCAGGCACTTGTTGCAGACTTACTTCGTCCGCTTTCATCAGCCTCTCCAGCTTGCCGAAGTGGCGTGCCAGATCTTTTGCCGTCGCTTCGCCGACGTTGCGGATGCCCAGCGCGTAAATAAAGCGCGCCAGCGTCGTTCTCTTGCTGTGCTCTATCGCTTCCAGCAGGTTGAGGGCGGACTTTTCGCCCATACGATCCAGATCGGCGACAGCCGGCATGCCCAGCTTGTAAAGATCGGCTGGCGTGTTCACGATGGCGCCGTCCACCAGTTGTTCGGCCAGCTTGTAGCCCAGCCCTTCTATATCCATCGCGCGACGGCTGGCAAAATGCAGTAATGCCTGCACGCGCTGCGCCGGGCAGAACAACCCGCCGGTGCAGCGCCAATCGGCCTCGCCCTCCTCGCGCACGATGCGGCTGCCGCATACCGGGCATTTTCCGTGCAGGCGTTTGAACAAGTCGAATGGTTCACCGGCATTCGCGGGACGCCGGTCGATGACCACTCCCACCACTTCCGGGATCACGTCGCCCGCGCGGCGCACAATTACCGTGTCGCCAATACGCACGTCCTTGCGCCGCGTCTCGTCCTCGTTGTGCAGCGTGGCGTTGCTGACCGTGGTGCCGCCAACGAACACAGGCTCCAGCTTGGCCACCGGCGTCAGCTTGCCGGTGCGTCCGACCTGGATGTCGATGTCGTGCACTACGGTGATCTGCTCTTCCGCAGGGAATTTGTGCGCCACTGCCCAGCGCGGTTCGCGCGAAACGAAGCCAAGCTCAGTCTGCAATGCGAGGCTGTTGACCTTATACACCACACCGTCGATGTCGAACGGCAGGCTGTCGCGTTTGGCCGCGATGCGGCGATGAAATTTCACCATCCCTTCGGCACCGCGTACCACCGCACGCTCATCGCTCACCGGCACGCTCATTTTCGCCAGCGCGTCCAGCACCGCGCTATGCGTTACAGGAGAATCCCACCCACGTGTCTCGCCCAAGCCGTAGGCGAAGAACGACAGTGGACGGCGCGCGGCCAGAGCCGGGTCGAGCTGGCGGATGCTGCCCGCCGCACCGTTGCGCGGGTTTACCAGTGTGGCCAAACCCTGCTCGCGCTGTCTCTCGTTGTAGCGTTCGAAATCCTTGCGCGACATGTAAACCTCGCCGCGCACTTCCAGCACCTCGGCAGCACAGCCCTTGAGGTGCAGCGGAATGCAATGGATGGTGCGCACATTCTGCGTCACATCCTCACCGGTCTCGCCGTCGCCGCGCGTCGCAGCCTCCACCAGCACACCGCACTCGTAGCGCAGGTTGATTGCGAGTCCGTCGAATTTTAGCTCGCAGGCATATTCGATCGGCGCTTCGTTCTCGCTCAGCCCCAACTCCTTGCGCACCCGCACATCGAACGCGATCGCACCTGCGTCGCTGATATCGGTCTCGGTGCGGATTGACAGCATCGGCACGGCATGCCGCACCGCCGCGAAAGCATCCAGGGGTTTTCCGCCGACGCGGCGTGTAGGTGAATCAGGGGTAGAGAATTCGGGATGTTGCGCTTCAAGAGTCTGTAACTCGCGGAACAGCTTGTCGTATTCCGCATCGGGAATGACCGGCGTATCCAGCACATAATAGGCATGGTTGTGACGCTCGATTTCTGCACGCAGCCGCGCAATGCGTGTCGCAAGATCCATCAGGAAAACAACCTGCGCGCCTGCGCACTGCCCGGCGCTATCCCGTTGTCGCGCATTTTTGTTTCCACCTCGACGATCTTCGCGCGGATGCGCGCCAGCCCTCCCTCGCTCAACAGCACACGATGGTCGTCCACAAGATCAACTTGCAGCTCCTCGGCGAGCTCGTGCGCAACGCGCACCATCTGGTCGAACTGTAGCGCAGGATTCTCGACACGCGGCAGATCAAGCAATAAGGTAATTCCCGTCGAGCTGGTTGTTTCAAGCGTGTTGTGATGAAACGGTTCAGCATCCAGATTAACCAGGGAAAACAAGCTGCGTCCGGCCATGCGCCGGTCATTGTCCCGTGCCAGCGTGACACGGCGGCGGTCTGCCCCCTGCCAGCCACGCGTATCCGGCAAATGAAATGCGCCGTCCGATTCCAGCTTCATGCCAAACAAGGCGGCAGCCTGCGCAATCTGGCTGCACAGCAATAAACGCTCGCCGCGCGGCACCAGATTGATCCCGACCATCTGATCCACTTCGGCGCAGAACCCGTCCAGTCCGGCTGCGCGATGATGCGCTTCATGGACATCCGGGGCGGCGGCATCTGCCTTGATCTGCTTGGCAACACCCAGCACCAGGTCACGAAAATCTGCCAATTTCGCCGCGCTGATCGCGCCGCTCCGGTCCACCAGTTGCAGTGCAATACGGAAACGCGAATACAAGGCCTGGCTTTCGGCAATAGCACGTTCCCATCGCGAGGAATTCAACGCCATCCCGCACACATGCACCGGCTTGCCGAAATCGAATTTGCGCTGCCAGAAGCCACCCAGCACGGCTGCATGGCTGGCTTCATTCAGGCGCAATTCGATG
>JACREA010000131.1 GCA_016218465.1 Nitrosomonadales bacterium
GCACGCCGGTGCTCCTGTTCTTTTCGGAGGGCGAATTCTAGCAGAGCTGAAAAATGTTCGGAATCTTTCTCCGCCAATTCGGCCATTTGCCGGCACGCATTGGCAAGACCGCCCGGGTAAGACCAGATGGCCTGTTCCAGCATGGATTTGGCTTGTTCCTGCCGGTTATCCTGCGCCAGGAGCATCGCATGGCGATACACCACCGTATCAGTAGGCATAAACTGCATCACACGGGTATTCAGTGCCAATTTTTCCTCGAGTTGATTGTCGTTCACCACAATCTGACTGCTCAGGAGAATATCAACATAAGGGGATAGCAACACACTGCGTTGCACCTTATCCGATCTGTCGCGTATGGGCGCATCATAATCGTCTCTTGATTTCGGATAGATAGCCAGGGTTTGCTGCAAGTCACGATATCCATGATTCAACTGGATCAATACCACAAGCCCCGACAGCAAGGCAGCCGCCACGAACAAGCGCCCAATGATGTGCAATTTCAACCTGTAGCGGGTTTCGTCCAGTGCGCCCAACAATATCGCCGCGACCGCCACAAAATAGGTGTACCACAGCGGGTATTCGAGCATGCTGTGAACAACCAGAACCCCTAGCGCAGCATAGCCCCACCAGCTTGCCGCATCCAGTGTTGCGCTGTGCTGGCCATTTTCCATCGGTCCTGTTCGAATGGAAATTACATTCCTTCTGTACAACCCATATAGCCAAACGCCCATCGGGGCAAATAACGCCAGCAATCCGGCAATGCCAGCTTCGGCAGCCAACTGAAAAATCAGGTTGTGAGCGTTATTGTAAAGGCCCATGATGTTGCCCTGCTGCAACTCTGGCAACAACTGGAAATGATGCCATGCGAATTGCCCAAATCCCACACCCAGCCACGGCGACTGAGTAAACATTAGCCCTGCTTCGCGCCACAGATAAAGGCGAATGCCGCCGCTCGCATCGCCGCCAAACAGGCGCTGCACAGTATCGACGCTGCGACCGGCACCGGCCATGAAAGGCATTTGCACAACCAGATGCATCGCACCGAATCCGGCAATCAGAAAGAGGCTATAGTGCAATAGTGGCCGCAGCACGGCATCACGGCGCGCCCACAGCCAGGCCAGCCCGCACATCATCAGCAAATACAGCCAGGAGCTGCGCGAGCCGCTCAGGGTCATCACAAACAGCAGCGGCGCCGCCAGCGCTGCTACGTAACCCGCCCTGAGCCGCTTCTGCTGGTACAGCAAACCGAGCGAGATCAGTCCCAACGAGATGTAGTTGGCAAAATGGTTGGGTTGAGCGAGATTACCGTACACACTGGAAGAGACTTTAGCGACGATTACCTTGTCCAGAAAGGTGTGCCAGAGGTAATGCTGCAGTACACCTATAAACGCACTGAGTTCCGCGCCGATCAGAAGGAAAATTGCCAGCACCTGCGCCAGTCTTGCCATGCCAAAGCAGTCGCGCAACCGGACGCCGAGCACCATCAGCAATGCGGCAAAAAGCAGATACAGGACATACAATATGGCCTGATCGAAATAGACAATTTTACCCAAACCCCATTGCAGCCACACCAAGGCGATCAACGCGGCGGGCAGTTGCACGATGCGCGGAAATTCCGGATACTGCCAAAAGTCGCGTGCGACCAAAAGGGTGAGTGCCAGCACACCAAGTAGCGCGCTCCACAATTCCTGGTCAAATGTGGTCAACGGAAGTTTGTGGCGATAGTGCAGAAAAGGCAAGACCCACATCAGCCCGACCAAGGCCAGGCTGATATGGACCAACTTGATGTCTGCAAGCCTTATCGGCTGCTGTTTATTCTTCAGCACGAACTGGCTTTAATGCCAAATTTCGCGAGAATGCCATTCAGCGGACAAATTCTGGTAAATCCGCTCTGGAACAGATTCAAGCCCACAAAGGCGGTAAACCCCAAAAAGTAGTTGCTGACGAACAACGGGCTGGCTTCTGCACCCAGCAACAACGACAGCAGGATGAATAAACCGGCGACGATACGTACAACGCGTTCAGCATTCATGGCGAAACTCCTGAAATTAAGTTGATAAATTTTACGGGATTTTTTTGTACAAAGTTGCGTAATACAACACCGGGATCACCACCAGTGTCAGCAAGGTGGAAACGAGGATGCCGAAAATCAGGGATATGGCCAGGCCATTGAAAATCGGGTCGTCCAGGATAAACAGCGCTCCCAGCATTGCTGCCAGCCCGGTCAGTATGATCGGCTTGGCACGCGCGCCAGCTGCGGCAATCACCGCATGCTGTAAATCAACTCCGTCACGCAACTGCAGATTGACGAAATCGACCAGCAAAATAGAATTGCGCACGATGATTCCGGCCAATGCAATCATGCCTATCATCGACGTTGCGGTGAATTGCGAACCGAGCAGCGCATGCCCCGGCATTACACCGATGATAGTAAGAGGGATCGGCGCCATGATGACCAAAGGCACGAGATACGATTTGAACTGCGCTACCACCAGCAGGTAAATCAGCAACAGCCCAACTCCGTAGGCGATACCCATATCGCGGAAAGTTTCGAACGTCACCTGCCACTCGCCGTCCCACTTCAGCGTATACCCGGCGTATTGGTCGCTTGGCTGATTGAAGTAATAACTTTCCAGGTTACCGCCCTGTTCCAAAGTCATACCGCTGGTTTTCCCATTGATGCCGAACATGCCATACAGCGGGCTATCCAGCTTGCCAGCCATGTCACCGAATACATACACGACTGGCAGCAAGTCTTTGTGGTAGATCGGGTAGTCTCGTTGCACCGGAATGGTTTGCACCACTTCTGAAAGCGGGACCAGCACTCCGTCACGCGCGCGAACCTTGAGCTTCAGCACTTCGTCAATGTTGCTGCGCCGTTCCGGAGACAAACCGATGCGCAGCGGCGGAGCATATTTCGCATTGGCATCGTGCAAGGAAGCTACATCCTGGCCGGCCAAGGCCACGCCGATCACATCCACAACGTCGCTGGATGTGACCCCGAGCAGTGCCGCTTTGCTTTGCACCACATGCAGCATCAGTTTGGGAGCATCCTCTGTCACGCTATCGTCAATCGAAACGATGCCATCAGTCTTACCGAAGTATTCGCGCACCTTGCCGGCCACTTTGCGTGCGCCCTCATAATCCGGTCCGTAGATTTCCGCCACTATGGGTGACATCACCGGCGGGCCTGGCGGTACTTCGACGATCTTCACCTTTGCGTCCCAGACTTTGGCAATTTTCTGGATCGGCTCCAGCGCGGCAGTGGCTATCTCGTGACTGCTGCGGCTGCGATGATGCTTGTCGCGCAGATTAACCTGGATATCGCCCAACTCGGCTGCACTGCGCAAATAGTACTGACGCACCAACCCATTGAAATTGATCGGAGCGGCCATACCCGCGTAAGCCTCGTAATCGGTCACTTCGGGGACGGTCGCCAGATATCCGCCGATTTCATGCAGTACCGCACTGGTCCGCTCCAATGCCGTCCCGGTGGGCATATCCACCACAATTTGGAATTCCGACTTGTTGTCGAATGGCAGCATTTTCAGAATCACCAGCTTCACCACGCCCAACGACACGGCCAGCAGCAGACCGCCAAATATTGCCAGCCACAGCTTGCGCCGCGCAGATTTGCCATGTTCGCGGTTCAGAAACGGGCCCAGACGTTCACGAAAGAAGCGAGTGATCGCAGTATCGCGTTCATCTCCCATTACATCATGGTGAGCGCCTGCAAAACGCAGCACCAGCCACGGCGTTATAACGAAAGCCACCGCCAGCGAGATCAGCATGCCCATGCTGGCATTGATCGGGATCGGGCTCATGTAAGGCCCCATCAACCCGCTGACGAAAGCCATCGGCAGCAATGCGGCAATCACCGTGAATGTCGCCAGTATCGTCGGGCTACCCACCTCGTCTACTGCCTCGGGAATGATTTCCGAAAGAGGCGGATGTGATGCCAGCGCCCGGTGGCGGTGGATATTCTCCACCACTACGATCGCATCATCCACCAGAATGCCGATGGAAAATATCAGTGCGAACAGCGACACGCGATTCAGTGTAAAGCCCCACGCCCAGGATGCAAACAGGGTTATCGCCAGCGTCAGCAGCACCGCTATGCCGACCACCAACGCCTCGCGCCTTCCCATAGCGATCCATACCAGCGCGACTACGGCAAAGGTTGCAAAAAACAGTTTCTGAATCAGCTTCATTGCCTTGTCATTGGCGGTTGCGCCGTAGTTACGCGTGATGCTGACCTGCATATCGGAAGGGATCACGCTGCCCTTGAGCTGGTCCACACGCGCCATCAATTCTTCAGCAATTTCCACCGCATTGGCGCCCGGCTTCTTGGTGATAGCCAAGGTCACCGCGGTGAATTCACCCTTAGCTCCGATCTGTTTGTCTTCTGCTGCGGGTCCGGTCCCCAGCCATACATAGCTTCCCGGCTGATCCGCGCCATCCTGCACTTCGGCAATATCACGCACAAACACCGGCTTGCCATCCGACACGCCAACGACCAGTTCCTTGACCTCATTGGCATTGCTCAAAAAGCTGCCGGTTTGCACCAACACTTCACGATTGTTTTGCACCAGATTGCCCGCATTCTGCGACACGTTCGCGGCCCGCAGGGCTGCACGCACATCCTGCATGGAAAGTTTGAAGGCATTCAGATTTTCCGGATTGAACAGCACCCGCACCACTCGTTGCGTCGCACCGAGCGTGCTCACTTCGCGCGTGCCCGGCACTCGCTTCAAATCGGCTTCGATAGCATGCGCTACCTGCGTTAATTCGATACCGCCGCCCAGTTCCTGCTCTCGCCACAAAGTCAACGCGACGACCGGCACATCATCAATACCTTTTGCCTTGATGATCGGTTGTGCAACCCCCAGCGTGGCAGGCAGCCAGTCAGCGTGGGAATGCACGACATCATAGAGCTTCACCAGCGAAGGTACATGCTGCTCGCCTACTTTGAACTGAACGGTGATGATCGCCATGCCTGGCTGCGCCACCGAGTAGACGTGTTCTACACCAGCGATTTGCGAAAGTACCTGCTCGGCAGGCGTCGCTACCGTCTGCGCCACATCTTTGGCGGATGCGCCCGGATAGGCAATCAGCACATTCGCCATGGTCACGTTGATCTGCGGTTCTTCCTCGCGCGGCGTAACCAGCACGGCAAACAACCCCAGCAGCACTGCAATTAGCGCCAGTAGCAATGTCATCTGCGAGTGCAGAAAATATTTTGCGATACGTCCTGAAATACCCATTCGGAGCCTCTATAAATTCATGAATGACGGTTCGTTTAAAACTCCCATTATTTGGCCAGCCTCGCCATCCCGGCCTTAATGGGCTCCAGAGCCACTTGCTCGCCCGGATTCAGC
>JACREA010000017.1 GCA_016218465.1 Nitrosomonadales bacterium
GCGTCGGTGAACACAGCTTCCACTTTCTTTTCGTGGAGTTGCTCTTCGAGCTGCATCAGGAACTTGTCTACCACGCGCAGGATGACTTCGTGATCCAGCGGTGCGAAGGAGATGACGGCATCGAGCCGGTTGCGGAATTCCGGCGTGAACAGGCGCTTGATGTCGGCCAGCTCGTCGCCTGTTGTCACTGTTTTTGTGAAGCCGATCTGGGTCTTGTTCAATGCTTCCGCACCCGCATTGGTTGTCATTACGATCACCACGTTGCGGAAATCTGCCTTGCGTCCGTTGTTGTCGGTCAGGGTGCCGTGATCCATCACTTGCAGCAGGATGTTATAAATATCCGGATGTGCTTTTTCGATTTCGTCGAGCAGCAGCACGGCATGCGGTTGCTTGCTGATCGCTTCGGTTAGCAGGCCGCCCTGATCAAAACCTACGTAACCTGGCGGGGCGCCGATCAGTCGCGACACTGCATGGCGTTCCATGTATTCGGACATGTCGAAGCGGTGCAGCGGCATTCCCAAAGCGTAAGCCAACTGCCGTGCGACTTCGGTCTTGCCGACCCCGGTCGGGCCGGAGAACAGGAAGCTGCCGATCGGTTTCTGCGGGTTGCCGAGGCCGCTGCGCGACATCTTGATCGCGGTGGCGAGCGCGTCGATCGCCTTGTTCTGGCCGAAAACAACAGCCTTCAAATCGCGATCCAGCGTCTTCAGCGCGTTGCGGTCGTCCGAAGAAACGCTGCGCGGCGGTATGCGCGCAATCCTGGAAATGATCTCCTCTATTTCATGTTTGCCGATAATTTTTTTCTGCCGCGATTTCGGCAAAATGCGTTGTGCGGCGCCAGCCTCGTCCAATACGTCGATAGCCTTGTCCGGCAAGTGACGATCATTGATGAAGCGTGCGGAAAGTTCCGCAGCGCTGGTCAATGCCGCTGCACTGTATTTGACGCTGTGGTGATCTTCAAAGCGTGATCTCAGGCCGCGCAGGATCGCGATGGTCTGTTCCACGGAGGGCTCCGGCACATCGATTTTCTGGAAGCGGCGCGACAATGCGTGGTCTTTTTCGAACACGCCGCGATATTCCTGATAAGTGGTCGCGCCAATGCATTTCAATTGTCCGTTCGCCAATGCGGGTTTGAGCAGATTGGAGGCATCCATTGTCCCGCCGGAAGCCGCGCCTGCGCCTATCATCGTGTGAATCTCATCAATGAAAAGAATTGCATTTTTCGCATCATCCAGTTCTTTCAATACAGCCTTCAGACGCTGCTCGAAGTCCCCGCGATACTTGGTGCCGGCAAGCAGCGAACCCATGTCGAGTGCATACACATGCGCATCCTTGAGGATTTCCGGCACATTGTTTTCGACGATACGCCGGGCCAAGCCCTCGGCAATCGCAGTTTTACCAACGCCCGCCTCGCCTACCAGCAAGGGATTGTTTTTGCGGCGGCGGCAAAGCGTCTGGATGACGCGTTCCAACTCTATTTCGCGGCCGATCAGCGGATCGATCTTGCCTGCTAGTGCCAGTGCGTTTAAATCTTGCGTGTAGCTTTTCAGTGCGCCGCCGGCACTCTGTTCCTGTTCTGTTTCAGCTTCGTTCTGCGGTTTGGCAGGCGCACCCAGCAGGTTCTTATCGGCACCCTGGGTGATCTGATTTACCACATCAAGGCGGGTGATGTTGCGCTGGGTAAGAAAATGCACCGCATGTGAATCCTTCTCGCCAAACAGTGCGACCAGAATATTTGCGCCGGTTACTTCTTTTTTGCTGGTGGATTGCACATGCAGAATCGCGCGCTGAATAACACGCTGGAAACCAATTGTAGGCTGGGTATCCACTTCGCGGTCAGCAGGTGTGACCGGCGTGTGGGCAGCGATAAACTCGGTCAGCACTTGGCGCAATTCGTCGATGTCGGCCCCGCAGGCACGCAACACTTGGGCAGCAGAAGCATTGTCCAGCATCGTAAGCAGCAGATGTTCGACCGTGATGAATTCATGGCGCTTCTGTCGAGCCTCGACAAAAGCCAAATGCAAACTGACTTCCAATTCCTGCGCAATCATTTTAATCTTCCTCCATACCGCATCGTAGCGGATGCCCATGCTGTTGTGCAAACTCTATTACATGAGCCACTTTTGTTTCGGCAACATCCCGGGAATACACCCCGCACACCGCCGAACCTTCATTATGTACTTTGAGCATGATTTGCAGCGCGCGTTCGCGATTAATTGAAAAAAAACGCTGCAACACCTCAATTACAAAGTCCATCGTCGTGTAGTCGTCATTGAACAAAATCACTTTAAACAGACGGGGCAGCTTTGTTTTTGCGCGATCCGGTGCAAGTACCGAGCCATTGTGATGTTTGGTGTCCATGTTCATTGGCGAATATCTCTGATACGTTTCTCGCTCTTATACTTGATGATTGGCGCAGCTTTTTCAAGCCTGTTGGAAAAATATTTTATAAACCACTTGACGGTATCAACTAAACAAGAGTAAAAAGTGCGCTGGTGTTTGATTCAAAGTATCTGCAGTACTGGTTTTGCCGTGTGCGATCTTATGACTCAAACAGTTTTGCGGGGGGATTTCCCCGTTTTTTAGTAAGGAAGCAAACACATGGCAACTGGTACAGTTAAATGGTTCAACGACGCAAAGGGGTTCGGTTTTATCACTCCCGATGATGGCAGCGAAGATTTGTTCGCGCACTTTTCAGCAATCAACATGAGCGGCTTCAAGTCACTCAAAGAAGGCCAGAAGGTAACCTTTGAAGTAGTTCAAGGTCCAAAAGGCAAGCAAGCATCCAATATCCAGGCACCTTAACCGGTTCTTGAATTGGTAAAAAGCCCGGCACGAAAGTGCCGGGCTTTTTATTTGCCCAACGCAATCTGGCGGATGGATGGAGTGGTGCGTGGGATGTGGCAGCTATCGTTGCATCACTTGTTTGCGTTGACAAAAATTGCATGGGCTTTTAACGTGTCCAGAATCAATAACTTCGTGAGGCCGCCATGCTCCTAAAACGCCGGTTTTTGTTGTCAGCCACGCTTTTGTTTTTTGGTATGTCCGTTATAGATTTATCAGGCAAAGGTTACGCCGCAGAGCAATCCCGTGTGAGGTCAGGCCAACCATCGGCATCAATAAAAGGCTCATGGTATAGCGCGAAGGAAACGCTTGCATTCAATGCAAACGGCACCATTATCTACAAGGGAAAAAGATATTACTACGCCGTTTCCAGTGGCGGCACGATACAGCTAACCGGGAAACGTGGCTCCTTGACAATTCCTTATCAGCTTGCTGGCGGCAAACTTACCCTGACAGTAGATGGCAAGGCGACGGTTTATACCCGCAAGCGATGAGAGGTTGATAAACCGCGCTGCAGCTGGCGGTTTATTTTAAACTAACGTCCCCGGCGTGCCGCAGGACGCGGCGAAAACAAAGCCGGCTGCGGCATGGATTGATGGCGTGCCGCTTCGGACATGTGCTGCTGATCGGCAGGCTTTTGTGCCGGGCGCGGTTTGGCCGGTTGCGGGGCATTGCGCTGTTGCGGATTGCGCGGCTGCTGGTTGTGCGGTTTCCGGCCTTGTCCGTCGCGTGACGGTTGATTGCGGTTTCCCGCACCTGCCGGGCGCGGCGTGCTTGCGGTTGTGTGGCTATGGCGGCGTTGCCCGTGGGGCTGGCGCGGCGGACGCGGAGCTTCGGCGGGAAGGTTGGCGGGCGGCACGAAACTGTCCACCTTTACTTTTGGAATCTCGCGCTTGATCAGCCGTTCGATGCTCTTGAGGTAAGGCAATTCTTCGCTGTCCACCAGTGAAATCGCCGCGCCACTGCTGCCCGCGCGCCCGGTGCGGCCGATGCGGTGCACGTAATCTTCCGCTATGTTCGGCAATTCAAAATTCACCACGTGCGGCAACTGGTCGATGTCCAGCCCGCGCGCGGCGATGTCGGTGGCGACCAGCACCGGCAGCGAGCCGTCCTTGAACTGCGCCAGCGCCCTGGTGCGCGCCGGCTGGCTCTTGTTGCCGTGGATAGCGGCGGCGGGAATGCCGTCC
>JACREA010000010.1 GCA_016218465.1 Nitrosomonadales bacterium
AGGTGCGGCAGCCCGGCTCAAGAGTTTGCGCGGCCAATATCAGCAGGGATTGTTGCGGTGGTTGCGCCAGGAAGGTGTGACTGCAGCATTGCAATCAATGCAACAAGCCTTGGCCGGCGCGATGTTTTGTGAGCCGCAGGATAACAGCCGCGGTTTCTGGTGGGCAGGTTATGTTTTGCTTGATTGCCTGAAACTTGACGGGCTTCCTCCTGAAATGAATGCACGCAAGTTGCTGGGGCGTATAGACCAGCAAATGCGCATGGTTGCAGAGGGCGAAGCCAGTGAACCCGGTGAAGTGCAGGCGATCATGAACGAGATGCTCTACATGATAGGGCGCAGTCACGTTGACAGCGATCAGGTGAAAGCGATCAGGCAGGTTTATTCACTGGATAAATTCTTGCCCGAAGCATCGGTTATTCAAATCGGCGAACTGGATCAGCAGTTGAGCATTATGCGCGATCAACTGAGCGTTGCCGAAGAGAGCTGGGATTTGTGCGTTCAAGGCGACAAGGCGGCTTGCGAAAAATTTTCCAAATATGCCGAGCAGCTTAAGTCGCAAAGCGAAAAATTCGATCGTGATACCTTGCAATATCTGGCCGGTCAGATTCAAGTGCTGTCGCATTATGCGAGCACTCCGGAGCATGCGCGGCCTATCGCGCTCGATATGGCGATGGCACTGCTATTGCTGGGAAGCGGCATTGAAAATTACAACCGTTTGGGCAGCGGTTTTCAGGAGCAGGCGCGCATTCTGTCAGAGCGGATGCAGGCCGCGGTGAAACAACAGCCTGAAGATGAGAAGCGGCTGACTGAATTGGTAGACCTGCATTACCAGATGGAACAACAAGGCGATGTGATGGCCTCGTTGGCAAACGAAATGCTGGTGAATCTCCAGCATGTCGAGGAAGGATTAAACGCATTTTTCAACGATGCAACCAAGCGTGACGAACTGGCTGAGTTGCTTCGCTTGCTGAACCAGATACAGGGCGGTTTCCGTATCTCGTCCCTGAAACATGCGGAACAGTTATTGTTGTCCATTCAGAAAAATGTCCGCAGTTTTTCACAGAGTAACGTCGCCCCAAGGCCGGCAGAGAGGTATGCCCTGGCAGATGCGATGAGCGCTCTGGAAAACTATATGCAACATCTGACGCATGGGCAGACGGGTGATGTTTCACGACTGCAATTGGCATTAATCGATATGGACAAGCTGGATCAAGCACCCGCACCAGCGGTCTCACCCGTTGTCGCCAAACAAGTCCAGATTCCTGCACCAGTGGCTCCCGTAAAAATAGAACAGCCACAAGCGCCAGTCCCCGCGGCACCAGTTGCGTTCGCACCTGTTATGGTTGAGCGGCCTAAGCCGTCCGCACCACCTGCACCTGTAGAAGTCGAGCGGCCTCCGGTGGCATTCGTCCCAGAGGCAACCGTCAAGATAGAACAGCCCCTGGCGCCGGCGCCAGTTGCGTTCGAGCAAACTCTGGTAATGGCGAAAGCGGAACCTGCCAAAACAGAGCAACCAAAAGTTGCTGAAGTGGTTCAGCGCCTGTCAGATGAAGAACAGGAGTTGCTTGATATTTTTCTGGAGGAAGCGCAAGAGGTGTTGGGCATCATGCGCGACAATCTGGAGACTTGCCAAGTGCACCCCGAAAATCACGAGGCATTGGTGACTATAAGGCGCGGATTCCATACTCTCAAAGGTAGTGGACGAATGGTCGGCTTGACCGATTTGGGTGAGGTTGCCTGGTGCGTTGAGCGCGCTATGAATAAGTGGTTGCAGGATAAAAAACCACCCACTCCGGAGCTGCTGCGCTTTATCGGGATAGCCGAGCAATCCTTTTCGGAATGGGTGGAAATGCTCAAGGAGCAGGGCGCAGCGAGCATCGAAGCAAACGATTTGATTACGGTTGCGCAGAAAATCGAAAACGGTATCGATTTGGAACCAGCGGCAATTTCAGCAGAGCAAACAGCTTTGGGAACGGTGTCCGAACTGAAGGCAGCACCGATGCCGGCACAGGAGCCAGAAGCGGCACCGGAACCTGCATTGGAGCAAGTATCAGAGCCGACGCTGGAACCAGAGCAAGTACCCGAACTGGGTTTCGAGTTTCCTTCCACCACGGTGCATGAACCGGAAGCAGCACCGGAACCGGAATTGGAGCAGGCATCAGCGCTGACGATGGAAGCAGAACCAGGGCAAGTGCCAGAACCGGGATTCGAGTTTCCCGCTACCCTGGCGCAGGAGCCGGAAGCGGCACCTGAACCGGAATTGGAGCAGGCATCATCGTTGTCGTTGGAACCTGAACCAGAGCAAGTGCCAGAACTGGGTTTCGAGTTTCCCGCTACTCCGGCGCAGGAGCCGGAAGCGGCATCTGAACCGGAATTGGAGCAAGCAGCAATACCGACACATAGGTCAGATCAAGTACCCGAACTGAATTTCGAGTTTCCCGCTACTCCGGCGCAAGAGCCAGAATCAGCACCGGAGCAAGTGCCCGGACTGGGATTTGAGTTTCCTTCCACGCCGGTGCAGGAGCTGGAAGCAATACCGGAACTGGAGCATGTTTCAGTACCAACTTTTGAACCAGAACCAGAGCAAGTGCCCGAACCGGGCTTCGAGTTTCCTGCTGCACCGGTTCAGGAGCCGGAAGCAGCAGCACCGGAACTCGAATTGAAGCAAGCGCCAGAGCAGGAAGAAGAGGTTGTTGTAATTGGCGAAATTACACTGCCGCAAGAGTTGTTCGAGATCGCCAGCCTTGAGGCCATGCAAAATGTAAGTATATTGCATCAACAGTACAACGAATTGTGCGCAGCTTCATCACCTATTGTGCAATATGATTTCATGCGCGCAGCCCACACACTGGGCGGTGTAAGCCGCACTATGGGCTTTGACGCTGTAGTGAGCCTGGCGCACGCCGTTGAAGAGTGGTTGCGGGAACGCGTGGAGCACCCTTCCACATTGAGCAAAGAACAATTGCAAATACTGGAGCAATCAATCGCGGCGTTGGACGAGATGGTGCAAAGCATTTGTAACCTGCAAATACCGCTAATGCGTAACGATTTGGTCGATCTGCTAACGGCGGACAGGGGTAAATCCGGTATTGCGCCTCCAGAACAGGAAATTGCACCAGTTGAAGCAGAAAAGCCGCCTGTGAGCGATGGTATGTACGAGCAGTTGCTGGCCGATATTGGCAAGATCGGCGAGACGGAAGCAGTTTCAACCGGCGCGCCCGCAGCCATTATACAGCCAGCCGCATTTACCATTGCCAAGCCCGATGAAGAGAGTGCGGAAGCGGAAAAATCGCAGATTTATGATGATATTGATGACCAGTTGCTGCCTGTGTTTCTCGAAGAGGCAGAGGAGTTGGGCCCAAAAATCAGCGAAGGACTGCGTTCTTGGCGCGAGCATCCGCAAGACGAGCAGTTGGAGCATTCGTTAAAACGATCGCTGCATACCATGAAGGGTAGCTCACGCATGGTCGGCGCGATGCGCATTGGTGAAATTGCTCATGACATGGAAACCCATGTTATCTCTGCGGCAAAATTGCGCGAGGAAGCGGGATACTGGGATAAGCTCGAAAGCGATTTTGACCGTATCAATGCCTTGCTTGAAGAATTGCGCGGCGGAAAACCTGTAGTTGAAGAGGCCAAGCCAGAAATCAAAATGGGGCGTCGCGCCTCAGACCAGCCGGCAGGGGTCGAGCGCAGGGCGGATCGTCGTGGTGCAGAGCCACTCGGCAATATGCTGCGTGTGCGAGCTGACGTGGTGGATCGGCTGGTGAATGAAGCAAGCGAGATAAGCGTAGTTAGATCGCGTCTGGAAACTGAAATGCGTGTTTTCAGGGAAGGGCTGCTGGAACTGACTGACAGTGTGAAGCGTTTGCGTCACCAACTACGTGAGGTGGAAATTCAGGCCGAAAGCCAAATGCAGGCACGCGTTTCCCTGTCCAGGGAAGGTGCGGAACATTTCGATCCGCTCGAATTCGACCGCTTCACCCGTTTGCAGGAATTGACGCGTTTCATGAATGAAAGCGTGCATGACGTACAGACCGTGCAACATTCGCTTTTGAAAAATCTGGACGAAACAGCGGTCGTCATGCTGCTGCAAGGGCGCCTCAATCGCGAACTGCAACAAGGATTGATGAATGTGCGCATGGTGTCGTTTAACAGTATTACCGATCGGCTGTACCGCATCGTCAGGCAAACCTGCAAGGAATTGAACAAGCGCGCCAACCTCGAATTGCAGGGAACGGGCGTCGAGCTGGACCGCAGCGTGCTGGAAAAAATGATCGCTCCGTTCGAACATTTGCTGCGCAACTCCATAGTACACGGCCTGGAAAGCGACCAGCAGCGCGAACGGAGCGGCAAGAACCCGATCGGTGAAATCCGGCTGAGCGTACGCCAGGAAAGTAACGAGGTGGTATTTGAGTTCAGCGATGATGGAGCGGGCCTGAACTATGCCAAGCTGCGCGAAAAGGCGATAGCCAAAGGTGCAATGCGGGCGGACGAGACGGCCAGCGACGATCAACTGGCACAACTTATTTTTATGCAGGGCATCTCCACTGCAGCCGAAATCACCGAAATCGCAGGGCGCGGTATCGGCATGGATGTGGTGCGAAGCGAGATCGCCGCGCTGGGTGGACGCGTTGACGTCAGTTCGAAAAGAGGACAGGGAACACAGTTCACCATCCGCTTGCCGCTCACACTGGCAGTCACTCACGTGGTGATGGTGCGTTCTGGCGAAACAACTTACGCGATTCCATCCACCATGGTTGAGCAAGTCAGGCAGGTCAAAATGGCGGAGATGGAAGCCCTGCATCGCGAGCAGAAGGTCGATTGGCAAGGTAACCAATATCCGCTGCATTATTTGCCGCACCTGTTGGGTAACATGGAAGCTATTCAGGAAAACCAGCCGCGTAACTCGGTGTTGTTGCTGCGCAGCGGCGAGCAACGCGTTGCCCTGCACGTCGATGAATTATTGGGTAACCAGGAAGCGATGGTAAAAAATATAGGCCCGCAGCTGGCACGGCTGTCAGGAATCGCAGGCGCGACGGTGCTGGGTAATGGCGAAATTGTGCTGATCCTGAATCCGCCACAACTGGCGCAGCGCCTTAGCGTTGCCAGCATGGCAATCAAGAAAGAAGCCAGTGTCAGCCCGCTTGTCACGCTACCGGTAATCATGGTTGTGGACGACTCTCTCACTGTGCGCAAGATTACCTCTCGAATGCTGACTCGCGCCGGTTATCAGGTAGTGACTGCAACGGATGGTGTGGATGCGCTGGAGAAATTGGAGGAAATGGGTGATACCGTCCCGGAGGTGATGCTGCTGGATATCGAAATGCCGCGTATGGATGGTTTCGCGCTTGCCAAGCATTTGCGCCGTGATCCCAAGACACATAACATGCCCATCATCATGATTACTTCGCGTACCGCTGACAAGCATCGCGATTACGCAATGCAACTGGGTGTCAATACATATCTTGGCAAGCCATATCAGGAAGATGAATTGCTGCAGAACATCGCCGACTTTGTGGCTGCGCATAAATTGGATTCTTAGCCCGCAAAAATAGAGCTATACTTAAATTCAAGTATTTATTAACGCATCTTAGAGATATGAAACAGTGTTAGTTCAACACCAAAATTAACATGGCCGCTACGCAAAAAGACGCATATTCAGTCGAAGTCATCGGTTTTTCGCAAACTGAGCAGATGGCGTTGTCGAGCGTTTTCGAACTATCTTCGCGCCGAGTGCCGAAATTTGTCCGGCACGCCAAGGATGGCACGAAACCGGATATTTTCCTGGTCGATGCAGACGACATGGAGGCAATCAGGCAGCTTCTCGCACGCGACGCATCGGAACAAATCCCGGCAATCCTGATAGGCGATTCAAACCGCGGAACATGTTGGCCATTACTGGCGCGCCCGATACGCTGGATGAAACTTTTCCAAGCGTTCGATGCGGCGATAGCGGCGCAACAAACCGGAATACAGGCGAAACCAGCCGATACTTCAATTCCAGCCAAGACGGCCTCAATCCCATCAAGCTCAGCCGCCATCGCGCAAACGAGCGCATCAGCGCCTGGCGCAGGCACTTCCGCGAAACCAGAAGCGGACTGGGTGCTTGTTGTAGATGACAACCAGACGGTGCGCGAATTCATGAAAAGCAAGCTGGCAGCATTCAATTTCAACGTTGATTATGCGGAAAGCGGCGAGCAAGCCATTGGCTTTACAGGCCAGAAACATTACGCCTGCATATTTCTTGATGTTGTAATGCCGGGCATTGACGGGTATCAGGTGTGCAAACTGATCAAGTCCAATAGATCAGCCAGGAAAACGGCTGTTGTCATGCTGACCAGCAAGGATTCGCCGTTCGACAAGATTCGCGGCAGCATGTCAGGCTGCGATGCATACCTTACCAAGCCTGTCGACGAAGAAAAGTTGCTGGAAACAATAGCCAAATTTGTTCCATCATGAGAATTCAGCAACGAAAAATATTCTGGTTGTATTTGTCTTCAGCAAAATCCAGGAAGCCGATCTGGCGTGGGCCAAATTACAGGGTGTGAAAGGGTTAGTGCCAAAGCCGGTAAGCGAGAAAGCTATATTGTAGGAAATCAGGAAGCACCGATGATTTCAGGTGTGAGCATAAAAAACAAAAGGGGCGATCAA
>JACREA010000137.1 GCA_016218465.1 Nitrosomonadales bacterium
CTAACACGTCATTCCCGCGCAGGCGGGAATCCAGCAAGAAAAAATGCCTTTTGTTTAAAACCACTGGATTCCCGCCTGCGCGGGAATGACGGCATGTATGTCATGTATTTTGGAAAACTCAATAATCATGCGGAAAGTCCTGCCAGCCAATTGGCCGCATCCGTGATCCTGATCCCGTTGAGGAATTCTTCCTGGCGCAGGCGATAAACTATTTGTGCCGTTTCTGCGTCCGGAAATTCCCCGGCAAACCGGGACAATCCGCGATGAGGTTTGTTGTCGCCCAGCTTGCATTCAACCAAGTGCGTCAATTTCCCTTCTTCGCTGAGCGCGAAATCAACTTCGGCACCATCTTTCGTCCGAATGTAATGCAGGCCATACATCTTTCCGGTGCTGTCCTGCAGAAAATGTGCATGCTTCAGCAGCATGCCCGCAACTGCATTTTCCAGCCGCACTCCCTGATCGCCCCGAACCAATCCCGTCTCGAAAAAATACACTGTGGGGCTTCGCAGGATGGCGCGGGCAATGTTGCGGTGCCACGGTTGCACGGTGAACACAATGAACAGCGCCTGCAAAATATCGAGGTAGCGTTTCAGCGTCGCAGGTGAAACAGCCAAGTCTCGCGCCATGGATGCCAACGATAGCGGTGACCCGACTCGTTCGCGCAGCAATTCTACAAACAGGCGCATCGTGTTGATTTCTTGCAGGCGGGAAAATTCCAGTACATCTTCACGAATCAAGTCATTGATATACTGTGTGCGCCAACGGTCGGCATCCACAAGGTTATCTGCCAAACATGGTTCAGGGAACCCGCCTCTTTCCAACAAGTGATCCAGCGCGGCCGCCGGTTCCATCTGTCGCAATTCGCACCATTCTCGCACCGAGAACGGATGCAAACGAAAGGCAAAATACCGCCCGGCCAGCGAGTCACCGCCCTGCCTGAAAGTTTCCATGCGGGCGCTGCCTGTCACCAATATTGCCTGCCCCGTAGATCGTCCATCAACCACCCCCTTGAGCCAGCCTTTCCAACCCCGCATCTTGTGAATCTCGTCCATGACCAACAACTTTGCGCGCGGATTCCAGGATTGGCGTTGCATCACTCCACGGTCCGGCAACACATCCCAGTTCAGGTATTGCGCGCTCCCGAATTCGTGCATTAGCTGGCGGGCAAGGGTGGTCTTTCCTACTTGTCGCGGACCGGTCAAGACCACCATCTTGGTAGCCAGATCTTTTAATACCGGTTCATCGAGATAACGTTTCATGGCGGCAGTGTACGGCAAACGCAAAAAAGTCGCGACTTTTTTGTATTTTAGCTAAATAAAGCCGCAAACATAACCCGTGGTGACACGCTTTCAACAGAAAAAAACCAATTCAACCTGCTCTTCGCGAGTGCTGCCGCGCAGCAGGGGGCGACTAAAATTTTCAGTGCGCACACAAATCCGCTTTGGCATGTAATTGCATTTCGTATATTTTGCTCATTTTTTCCGCCAGCCTCTCCCAGTTGTGCATTGAAGCACTATGCGCCGCTGCCATCCCCATTGCTTCCCTCCGCGCCGCGTACGCTAGCTGGGCGATACGATCTGCGGCGATATCAGCATCTTGAGGAGCGGGAAGAATGAAACCATTGACGCCTTCTATTACAAGATCCTTCGCACCCACGTTGGGGCTGACGATCACAGGCAGGCCGGCGGCCATTGCCTCAAGCACCACCATGCCAAAGGTGTCAAATTTAGAGAGCATGATGAAGATATCCGCTGCGCGGTAGTAGCGTTCCAACCCTTCAACCTGCGTTCCCGCGAACGTCACGGCTTCGGCGATTCCGCATGATTTTGCCATCTTGCGGTATTTGTTCTCGTCTCCCCGCCCAACTACGAGGAGCCGGATGTTTACCTCGGGTCGTGCGGTTCTGGCCTTCGCCAGAGCCGTGATGATGGTGTCCAGACCCTTGATCTCGAAATTCATTCCGACAAATAGAAGGAGGATGTCCGACGCGCCGATTCCGTAGCGCCCCCGGATATCGGCGCGAGAGGCGGCACGGTCGGGCGTTAAAAAACGTGCAACGTCAACCCCGGGGTGGATGATCTGCCAATGGCCCGGCAGAGTTGCATATTTGCGGCGGAAGGCATCCATGGTGATGGAGGAAACTGGAAGAAACCAGGACGATCCTCCCTTCTTTATTGCCTGCCGCTCAACGGCAAGTGATGCCCAGTCGAAAAGGCTTGGTGGTTTTTTCCGCACCTCCTTGAGCCAAACGGCATGTGGGGTGCCGTGTAGCGAAAATATGTCCGCATTGAAAATCCAATGGTGGGTGTGCACCAGGTCAAAGTTCATGCGGTCGATCGCCCGTTTCACAAACCAGGCGAAAAATAGCGGGCGCAGGAAGCGCGGGAAATTGATGGCTGGAACTTTATGAAATTTGATCCGGTCGGAATTAACAATCCACCGGTTCGCAAAGACGTGTATTTCATAGTTTTCATTCTGGGCCAAACGCATGGTTATTTCACTTGCGAACCGTTCTCCACCGCCGACCAAGCCATATTTTGGCACAACAACGGCTATCTTTCGACGCATCCGGCGGATGACATCCATGTAAATGGTTTCATACTCTGCCGCAACCACATCCCAACCACGCACGAATTCTGGCGGCGCTTCGGTCCGATTCATCTGTCGTGCGACGGCTGTCACCCACTGCTGCACTGGCGCATCCAGCGCTACCACTTCTCCTGCCTCTGCATTGACATGGGCAGACGCACCACAGGCATCCGACACCACCACAGGTACGCGCGCCGACATCGCTTCGGTGATGACCATGCCGTAGGCTTCGGCCTTCGCGGGATGCAACAACACGTCAATCTCGTGGTAATGTGATGAATCGCTGCACCAGCCTAACAAGCGATAACCGCCCTGCCAGTTGGAGAACAAATGTCGAACCTCGCTTTCATCCGGACCGATCACCCACAGTTCAAGTTGCGGACGTTCACGGCGCAACTGAAATGCAATTTCAACCGCCAATGGCAATCCCTTGCGCCGCCACTCTCTGCCAAAGAAGCCGATGATGCCGCCATCTTGCGGCACGCTGCGCGGCGTTCGCGCGACGCCAGGCACTACGCCAGGCACTACGGGCTGTATAAGCTTGTGCGCGTATTCCGGATAATAATGGGCCAATCGGCGCGAAATAAACCCGGAGTTCGGCACGATGCGTTGTGCCTCGCACAACTCGCGTCGCTCCATGTTGAGCTGCATCGCCACGCGTAGTGAGACCTTATTCCACCACGGCTTTTCGCGCACCAATGCAAACGGCATGCCATGAAAAGTAGTGACATGATTTACTCCGACGCGCTCGTGGCTATGAATCAACCAACCGGGTTGTGGATTCGCGCGCAACCATTTTTTCACTCGCTGCCCAAAGCGCCAGTAGTATAACCAGCGTGGACGATAGATCATCGTGCCGAGCCCATGTACCGTTATCCCCTGCGGTTTTTCGGCAACGCATCGTTCGCATAACACCTGGATCTGATGCCCGAGTTTCGCGAGTTCGCGCGTGGTCTCCCAGACGTAACGTTCCATCCCGCCGACCGGCCCGTAACGCCTCACGATGAATAATATTTTCATCTCAAATAATCCATCGGCTCGCTAGTGCAAAGCGCACGGAGCGCATGCATTGCTGTAAAAAACTCATTCTGCATTTTCCCCGTTCCATTCACTGCGCCCTGGCACGGGATCCCAAGCCTCGATGTCCTCCAACGGGTAGTTATAGCGTAACGCATAACCCACCCGGCGCAATTTCCCCAACCAGGAAGCACGCACGCAGTTGTGCGGATTGTTTGCGGTATTACCGCCATTAGCCTGTCTGAGCGAATGCAGGTAGAGACGGTGAAATTCGATCTGGGTGATGCCCCACTTCATCACAAAGATGCGTCCGCCCAGATTGTGCTTAATGCGCCCGGTACTCTTGCAGCCGAAATGGTAGAAGCGGCTCGCTCCGACGATGCGGAAGTTGCGGCAGCCCGCCACCCAGAATTTTATCAACAGGTCATCATCGCTGCTCATGCCGGGGCTGAATTCGAGGCTGTATCCGCCGACCATGCTCCACCATTTTTTATGCGCCAATGTTGGCTGCGAAGCTGCGCCCTCCTTATCGCCGCGACTATCCGCCAGATGTTGCTGCAAGAACTTCGCTTCATCGAATGTGGATGGAGTCTCGCCAAAGTTCTGCTTGATGATGATGTCATTGCCGCCGTTTTCGGGTTGGATCAGGGTGCCAAAAAACAGAGCGAGGCCGGTATCAACCGATTTAATCGCCTCTATGAAAGCCGTGTCCCATCCGGGTGCGGCCACCATGTCATCATTCATATACAACACCCAGTCATGACTGGCCTGTGCCACCAGATGGTTCACCGACAGGCAGACGCCGACGTTCCTGGCTGACTGCGTGTATTTGATGCCCTGCGACTTCACCCACTCCAGCGAGCCGTCCGAACCGTCGTTCAGGTGCACCAGAATTTCATGCTCGAACCTGGAATGCTTCTTCAGGCTCTCGACGCAAAGCTTCAAATACGCCAGATTGTTCCAACTTGGGATAACGATGCTGAACACGATAGTTGTCCTATTTGGAATTGATGTTGGGTGAGTTATTTACCATGATGGGTGTTGTAACAAGCAGCCAGCAGCACAGCCACAGTAAAACTGTAAAAAGCGGTGGACATGGTCAGGTTCAAGACCTCCACCGTCAAACCAAACATAAAGATCCCGCTCACAAAAGTGACGCCGAGCACCCCTGCCCGTTTGACTTGTGCGGATGACGACTTCGTCGCTTTCCAGAACAATCTGAACGGTACGAAATAAACGGCAAGAATGGCGAGCAGCCCGAATACCCCCATCCCGGTGGCCTTTGACAAGATGTCGCTATGCACTTCGCCGTGCCCCAACCCGGCGGCAAGGGGCGTGATTTTGCCGGCTTCCATCATCGGTTTCATCTCCAGCGCAAAACCCTCGGGACCCACGCCAAAGATCGGATGGCGTGAAAACACATCTACTGCTGCTTGGTATAACTGCCAGCGTATCCCGATGGAAGTATCGAGGTTGCCTTGGCCGAAGGACGCGACATCATTTGCCAACGCATTTACGCGCTGATGGACGGTGGCGCTACCGGTATATGCGATCGTGAAAGCCAGTATTGTTGAAATCAGGCTTGCCGCGGCCATCTTCAAGGAAATCCGGGTCATCCTGAAGTAAAAGAAGATAGCAATAAACACCGGGATCGCCAGCCAGCCGCCCCTGGATCCAGATGCAAGCGAGGCCGCCAACCCGGCAGCAAAACCCGATATTTTCAGGATGCGCAATGGCAACCGGTCGCGCCCGAACCAATTGATGCTGAATAGCGACAACGCCCCAAGAATCAATTCGAAATTGCCGAAACGGATCAGATCCAGCGTGCCTATACCCGACCTGCCCCCCAAGTCCTTTGCCAGCCACAACCCTGTGATAGCCGCCACGGGAAAGGCAAATTGCAGCACTATGAAAATGTTCATGCGGAGGCGGTGCAATAGCAGAAACACAGGGATCGCCAGCCAGTAGCGGGATGCCGCATCATGGGGATGAGCATCATAGTTGTGATGGTAGCTTTGGCTAACGAAAATTGCGGCTGACATCGCGACCATGGCCACAAAATAAGCCTTCCACTCAGGTTGCCATTTCACTGCGTTTATGCCTGCTGGCCGCACTATCCACACCGCAAAAGTGAGCAGCAGCATCAACAGGAATGTTCCGTTCATGCCGCCTTTCACTGTAAGCATCAGCGCCGGATATATCAGCAACAACAAAGCCGCCGTTTTCTCAACGAAGAATAAATAGCGTGAGTGCACCGTTCCCATCAAGTAGGTTCCTTCTCAATCCTTGTTGTGTAGATCGCCATGCACTCCGGCGCGCTCGTGGCTATAAATCAACTATTGATCCGGCACGGTGAAGTATTAACTCCGTTCGGGCTGAGCCTGTCGAAGCCATTCACCTTTCGACAAGCTCAAGGCGAACGGACTTCAAACATAATCTGGCCGGATCAATAACCGGATTGCGGATTCGCGCGCGGTCTCTCAGACGTATCGTTCCATCCCGCCAAGCGGCACGTACGCCTCGCGATGTGAATAATTTTTCCTGCCTCAAGAATGATACGGCGGCGTTATAGAAGGCGTGCTTTGAACCATCCGGCCATCATCATAAACATGGACAGTATAACAAACATGTCTCTGCCTTTATGTGACCTGTGCGGTTCGGCGGGTGCTGATGCCGGTTACCGCAAAGAGTTGCATGAATTTCGTGTGCACAATACCATTCTAAAACGGACAAAATGCCTTGATTCGCATGCACAAACCCACATACTGAGATAAAAACATGTTCTCCATCATTATCCCCACCTGGAACAACCTTGCGCTGCTGCAACTGTGCATCCGCAGCATCCAGCAGCATTCCGCATATGCGCACCAGATCATCGTGCATGTCAATGACGGCAGCGACGGCACGCTGGATTGGGTGCGCGAACAGGGCATCACGCACACCGCCTCACCGCAGAACATCGGTATTTGCCTGGCAGTGAATGAGGCGGCGATGCATGCCACGCAGGATTACATCCTGTATCTGAACGACGACATGTATTGCTGCCCCGGCTGGGACTCCGCGCTGGTCAACAAGCTCAAGCAACTGGACACCGATATGTTCATGCTCTCCGGTACCATGATCGAGCCGCGCGACACCCACAATCCCTTCGTGATCGTGCGCAATTACGGCGGCGATGTGGAGAATTTCGACGAAGCCAAACTGCTCGCGGAATTGCCGCAACTGCGCAAAGCCGATTGGTGTGGCGCGACCTGGCCGCCCACGCTGGTAAGCAAACGCTGGTGGTTCAAGGTAGGCGGATACAGCAGCGAGTTCTCTCCCGGCATGAGCAGCGATAATGATTTTTCGATGAAGCTATGGCATGCAGGCTGCCGCATCTTTCTGGGGGTGGGCGATTCGCTGGTCTATCACTTCCAATGCAAATCCACCGGCAAGGTGAAGAAGAACAATGGCGGCAAGCAGTTCCTGCACAAGTGGGGAATGCGCCAATCGGTTTTCGACCGCTATTACTTGCGTCGCGGCACACCCGCCCAAGGCTTGCGTCTGGATGAACCGGAGGACACCCGCGAGTTGCGCTGGCAGTTGCTGCGCAGCAGGTTAAAACGCGCGTTGGGCTAATGTCGTGTCACGCAGTATGTCGTATTTATTGTGCTGGATTCACGCCATCTTTTTCATGAGATCAGGTTTGAAACCTCGCGTATAATCGCGATCTACTCGGATAGCCGTATAAATTGCAGGCTATTTATCACCATTTTTTAAACAAGAGCGCTATGCAAAAACAGGATAATTTCAGCACGCCGGATGTCATTACCAATGACGACGTTATTTCTTTAACAGATATCCTCGCCCCCCTTTGGCGTTCGCGCTGGATGATTTTATTGGTGACACTGTCGGTAGCTGCCCTTGGTTTGGCAGGATCGCAGCTCTTCGCGCAATACAAGAGCGAGGGATATTTCCAGTTCGGCGGCGCCATTCCGGCAGATAAAGATAAAGAACCTCCCGGCATCTCGTTTTCCGATTTCAAGCGCTATGCGGCATCGTATATGACCAGTGAGCGATTTGCCGATTTTGTGCGTGACAAAAAACTGGAGACGACTACGGGCATTGACAGCCTGACAGCGCTGTTTGCCTCACGCGATGGCCTCGGCAAGCAGATCGAGCCTATCTATCCCTTTACCAAACTGGATGCCAAGGAGCTTGTGGAACAACCCAAGGGCATTAGCAACAACGTGATCGGGCTACGCATCAACTACACAAACCGTTCTCCGGAGCTTGCGCAACAGATGGTGGTTCTGCTGGGGCGTTATGTGATGGATAGCATAGCGTATCAAATATATTCGGACGAACTTCAGTTCAAGCACGGCGAGATCCAAGCGAAAATGACTTGGCTCGAAAATGTCATTATCACCAACCAGGAACTGCTGGAGAAATACCACCGCAAGGGCACCGACCTGAAAAAAATTGTGAGCCGCTATCCGGACTCGACCCGGCAGGCTTCACGACAGGTTGTTTCGGTGACTGAAGACAACGCGCGTTATCTGTCCCCGGTTACGCTATTGGTGACGACGGAAGTTCAGGCGTCCGAGGCGAATGAGTCTATACGCAAAGCCAAGCGTGATCTGCGGCAATACGCGCTTTGGCTGGAATATTATGATCACGCCAAGGTGTTGCTGGACCAGACAAAATCGGGAGAGACGGTGTTGCGCGGTCTGGAGTCAGTCAAGGTAAGCGTGTTCAAGGGCAAAAACCTGCAAGATGATGTGATCAAGGAGGTATATAACATGATCACGATCGATAACCAAAACGCGATCAACCTGTATCTGGAAAAATGCCGTTTCATTGCCGGCCCGAACCTGCCCGCGCATTCAACCGCGCGCCCGCTGCTTACATCGGCGATGGGTACGGTACTGGGTTTGTTTTTATCGGTATTGCTGGTGTTTGCGCGAAACTGGTGGCGCGGCAATTGGCAGAAGATAACTGGCTGAGTGGCATCAGAGCCGGAGGTTTTCCCCAATGAATTATTTATCTTTACATAATTCGCGACACACATGCCGTCATTCCGGCGCAGGCCGGAATCCAGCAAAATAAAAATGCCTTTTGTTTAAATCCACTGAATTCCGGCCTGCGCCGGAATGATGTAATGGTTTTATTATTTTTTAAATTCCATTCTGAGTGATGCAGCACTGTCTTCAGTTAAATGACCTCCGGCAAAGCCGGAGGCTTATTGGGTAATCCCCCCAAAGGGCCATTAAATCGTGAGCCGCGTGAAGGCGGCGGGCTTTTTACTCCTTCCCCCTTGCAGGGGAAGGTTGGGATGGGGGTAGAAATTTCGATTGTGTTCATGCTTAGTTTCTACCCCCTCCCTACCCCTCCCCCTGCAAGGGGGAGGGAATGATGTTGCATAATTTTAGCGTTGCTCTTTGATGACCGCCGGAACGGTCAAACCTAACCGAGTCCCCCGGCATAGCAGGGGGTTTACCTAACTGAATTATGTAAACCTCAATAATCCGCGCATTTCCCCAGCGGTCAACGGGGCGCAGAACGTAATGCCTCGAGCTTGCGATATTTCAGGTAGGTAGTGCGCGCATTCATGCGTGCGATGTTCCAGCCGGCACTTCCATCCAGCACACCCAGTCGCAAAACATAGGTTCGCACAAATGCCCAACCGGCGCGCAGAACAGCATCCCACCAATTGGATCGCTTCCCGGATTGAAACATCTGTTGTGCCGCGGCAGTTGAATAATGTTCCACCTTGCGCTCCACATCA
>JACREA010000135.1 GCA_016218465.1 Nitrosomonadales bacterium
CGCGCACCTGTTGCTTGAGCTCTGCCCAATTGAGTTTATCGACTTGAAAAACCGGTTCAGCGACCGATGAACCGGAACGGATATTATTTATTCCCGTTCGGGCTGAGCTTGTCGAAGCCTGTCCAGAATCTACGGACATCTGCGCCTCATGTCCTTCGACAAGCTCAGGACGAACGGATCGAGGCTCTTCGAGCGCAGGCAGATTTCTCCGCACCCATAGCGGATACAGATTCAACTCGCGCAACACTGCTTCGCGCCTATCCATTTACCCTCTCTCCTGACCTCTCCCCCGCATACGTGGGAGAGGAATGTTGCTCCAACTCACATGCCATCGTGATTGCATCCTCGCAGCCGTCCGTATTTATGTAATAGCCGCGCCGCAATCCAATCTCGCCAAAACCCGCACTGCGGTACAAGGCAATCGCGGCGATATTGGAGGAACGCACTTCGAGAAAAACGCGCCGCATATTTCTCTCGCGCGCCACATCGAGCATCCACGCCAGCATCGCGCGACCCACTCCCTTGCGTTGCTGCGCTGCCGCCACGCCGATATTCAGCAGTTCCGCTTCATCCAGCACTGGCATCAATATCGCATAGCTGCGAATCTCGCCGCTTTCCGTTTGATCCACGCGGCAGATATAGCCGTTATCCAGCGCATCGGCAAAATTACCGCGCGTCCACGGGTAAGCCTGCACTGCCTGTTCAATTGCGAGTACCGCATCGACATCTGCTGGCGTCATTGGACGTATCCGTAGGGGCACGTCGCGCAGTGCCACTACACGCTCGTTAGTCTTCAGCGCCACCTTGTCGCGCAGATACAGCGGCAAGGCCTCTGCCGCGTCCACGCCGCTGCCCTGCGCAAACTGCGCGGCGCCGAGGATGGCAATCGCGGCAGCCTGCGGCACGGCGGCGCCATCCACACCCTGTAACTGTCCGGTATATCGCTCGCCCAACTTTTCGCCGTGTACGGCAAAACCGCTGCCAGCACCGAACCAGCCATTGCCTTTCACCAATCGAGCATCTTCCGGTTTGCACAGGACCGGTTCACTCACGGTTGTCCAAACACCGTCATTTTTTTCATATGCGGCATGGTAAATCTCGCCCATTCGCGCATCCAGCGCCGCGATCACGCGGCGCTTGCCGGAGGCCTCCGCCAGCGCTTGCAGCGTGCATACACCGGCTACCGGAAGATTGGCGCCGAGCGCCAGACCCTGTGTCACCCCACAGGCAATGCGCACGCCGGTGAATGATCCCGGCCCCTTGCCGAACGCGATGCCGCCGAGCTGCGCAAGCTTCACGCCTGTTTCCTTGAGCAATGCATCCAGCATCGCCATCAGAATTTCGGAATGCTTCTGCCCGGCCAGCTCACTGCGTTCCGTAATCACACCGTCCTGCCACAGCGCTACCGAGCAGAATTCTGTGGAAGTTTCGAGAGCGAGTATGCGCATTATCTTGAAAATTATTAGCCACGGATTAACACGGATTGACACCGATTAAACATCGAGCGAGTGCATGTCGTGCTTCACCCGACAACTTGATCCGGCGAGTAGAACCCGCCCTACAAAACCATCCGTTGGTTTGATAATCCGTGAACATCTGTGTTAATCCGTGGCTAATACAATTTTTATCATCAACCAGCCAACAGCAACACCACCGCTTGCGCCGCTATGCCCTCGCCGCGCCCGGTAAGGCCAAGTTTTTCGGTGGTGGTCGCTTTCACGCTGACGGCATTTTTTTCCACGCGCAGGTCGGCGGCGATGTGTGCCACCATGTGTGCGATATGCGGCGCCATTTTCGGCGCCTGGGCGATGATGGTCGCATCTACATTGCCGACGCGAAACCCCTGTTCGCGCACCAGATGCATCACTTCGCGCAACAGGATGCGGCTGTCGATGTTCTTGTATTTGTCATCGGTATCGGCGAAATGCCGCCCAATGTCGCCAAGCGCTGCCGCGCCTAGCAGCGCATCGCTGATTGCGTGCAGCAACACGTCAGCATCGGAATGGCCGAGCAGCCCCTTGCCGTACGGAATCTCCACGCCGCCGATGATGAGCTTGCGCCCCTCTACCAGCTGGTGAACATCAAAGCCCTGTCCGATACGCATTATGATCTCCTGTTAATTCAGTGCCGAGGTATGAGGACTGAGGACTGAGTAAAACCAGCCCCGCCTTTAACTCAGTCCTCATCCCTCATATCTCAGTCCTATTTTTTAGCAACAGTTCCGCCAGCATCAAATCCTGCGGATAGGTCACCTTGAAATTGGTCGGCTCGCTCAACACCAGCTTGGGGCGCAAACCCATAGCCTCAATTGCTGAAGCCTCGTCCGTAACGCTGTTGCAGCGTTGCAATGCCTGCACCAGCAATCCGGCATGGAACATCTGCGGCGTCTGCGCCTGCCATAATTGTTCGCGGTTTTCAGTGCGCAAAACGCGCCCATCAGCATCGGCGCGTTTCAATGTATCCGCCACCGGCACAGCAAGAACGCCTCCGACCGCATCGTCGCGCAATTCGGCAATCAGCTTGGCCAGATGCGCCTGCTTCAGACAGGGACGCGCCGCATCATGCACCAGCACCCAATCATCCGGCTCCAGCTCGGAAGCCAGCAAGCCATTCAGCACACTCTCTGCGCGCGTCCTCCCGCCGCAATACAGCGTCTGCAGCTTGTCGCCAAAGCGCGACCA
>JACREA010000133.1 GCA_016218465.1 Nitrosomonadales bacterium
GCGATGAACGCGGTGCTGGTGCAGGGCGATGCGGTCGGTTCGACAATGTATTACGGCAAAGGCGCAGGCGCGGAACCGACCGCCAGCGCAGTGATCGCCGATCTGGTCGATGTCACGCGCATGCACACCGCCGACCCTGAACACCGTGTGCCGCATCTGGCGTTCCAGCCGGATCAGCTTTCCGACCTGCCGATACTGGCGATGGATGAAGTGATCACCAGCTACTACCTGCGCATGCGTGTGCAGGACAAGCCGGGCGTGCTGGCCGACATCACGCGCATCCTGGCGGATGAACAGATTTCCATCGACGCGGTGATCCAGAAAGAGCCGGGCGAAGGCGAAGACCAGACCGACCTGATCATGCTCACCCACCAGACACGCGAGAGGCGCATCAACGCCGCAATTGCCAAAGTGGAAGCGCTGCCGATAGTCGCGGGCAAGGTGACTCGGTTGCGGCTGGAAGAGTTGGGTTGATATACGCCCCCTTCTCCCGCCTGCGGGAGAGGGACTCATGCAGAATTCGCAGGGTGCAATAAGCATAGCGCATTGCACCGAATGTTTTGCTGTACATGCGGCGCAATGCTCGTCGGTTATTGCGCCCTACCGTTGAGGAATTTACCGAATGAAATACACCAGCACCCGCGGCGGCATGTCGCCAAAGTCCTTCACCGATATCCTGCTCGGCGGCTTGGCCGACGACGGCGGCCTTGCGGTTCCCGATCACTATCCAAAGTTGAGCAAATCAGAATTTGCGGCGATGCGCAGCATGAATTACCGCGAGCTGGCGTTCGAGGTGGTCAGCCGCTTTGCCACGGACATTCCGGCAGGCGACTTGAAGTCCATCATCAACAAAACCTACACCGCCAAAACTTTCGGCAGCGAGGAAATCACCCCGATCAAAACACTGGAACCCGGCCTGCATATCCTCGGCTTGTCCAACGGCCCGACGCTGGCGTTCAAGGATGTCGCGATGCAGTTGCTCGGCAATCTGTTCGAGTACGCATTGGCCAAGGATCACGACGAACTGAATATCCTCGGCGGAACCTCTGGCGATACGGGGTCGGCGGCGGAATACGCGATGCGCGGCAAGCGCGGCATCCGCGTGTTCATGCTGTCGCCGCTGGGCAAGATGAGCCCGTTCCAGACCGCGCAGATGTATTCGCTGCAAGACCCGAACATTTTCAATATCGCGGTTACCGCGCCGTTCGATGCCTGCCAGGACATGGTGAAAGCCGTGTCGAATGATCTGGCTTTCAAGGAGAAATACCAGATTGGCACGGTCAACTCGATCAACTGGGCGCGGGTCGTTGCCCAAGCGGTGTACTACTTCAAAACTTACTTTGCGCTGACCAGAACCAACGATGAACAAATCTCCTTTGCCGTACCGTCCGGCAATTTCGGCAACGTTTGCGCCGGGCATATCGCCAGACAGATGGGGGTACCGATCCGCAAATTGATCGTAGCAACCAACGAGAACGACGTGCTGGACGAATTCTTCAAAACCGGCGTGTACCGCCCGCGCCCGGAAACGATGCACACCAGCAGCCCGTCGATGGACATTACCAAGGCTTCCAATTTCGAGCGCTTCGCCTATGACCTGGTCGGGCGCGATCCGAAAATCCTCAAGGGTTTGTGGCAGCAACTGGAAAAGGATGGCTATTTCGATTTGAGCGGGACGCCTTATTTTGACAGGGTGCAGGAATTCGGCCTGGCATCGGGAGCGAGCAGTCACGCCAATCGCGTCGCCACGATACGCCGCGTACACAGCCAATACGGCGTGGTCATCGACCCGCACACTGCCGATGGCATGAAGGCCGGGCTGGAGCATCGCGAAGCGGGCATTCCGCTGGTATGCCTGGAAACAGCATTACCCGCAAAATTTGAGGAAACTATCCGCGAGGCGCTGGGACAAGACCCGCAACGACCGCCAGGCTACGAAAACATCGAAAGCCTGCCGCAGCGATTCGACACCCTGCCGCCGGATGTTTCGCAACTCAAGGCATTCATCGCTGCACGTGTTCCGCATTAAATAAAATTGCATGTGCCACGCCGGGCGCGTGGTGTTTCTGTCGAGGGCGATATGAGCAGTATGTGGGATGAGCGCTACGCGCAAGACGGCTATCTGTTTGGCACTGAACCGAATGCTTTTCTGGTGACGCAACGGCATTTGCTGAAAGCCGGCATGAGCTGCCTCGCGGTCGCGGACGGTGAGGGGCGCAACGGCGTGTGGCTGGCGCAGCAGGGATTGCATGTGTTGTCAGTGGAAGCGTCGGCGGTGGCGCTGGAGAAGGCGAAAAAACTGGCGCAACAGCGCGGCGTGACGATTGATTTCGAGCAGGCCGATCTTGCGCAATGGCAATGGGGCGAGCCCCGCTTCGATGTGGTGGCGGCGATCTTCATCCAGTTCGCGCCGCCCGGATTGCGCGAGCAGATGTTCGCGGGCATCAAGCGTTGCCTGAAACCGGGCGGACTGCTGTTGCTGCAAGGCTACACACCGCGCCAGCTCGAATATAAAACCGGCGGCCCGCCGGCGGCGGAAAATATGTATACGGAGGCGCTGTTGCGCGGCGCTTTTTCAGACATGGAAATTTTGCATCTGCGCGAGCACGACGATCACATCAGCGAAGGCACGGGGCACAGTGGTATGTCGGCGTTGATTGACATGGTGGCGAGAAAGTAAACGCTGCCACAGCTACATGCCCTCATCAACATCGGTAAAAGCCAGCTTGTGTCAGTTCAAGTCTTGTTTGATTTTCCACACACTCAACTCACCGCGCGCTTGGAAAAATCCTTGGGCCTGAAACCCAGCGCGGCGAGTACTGCAAAGTAAACCACCACGCCACCCGTGACCAGTGCGGACAGGCGCAGAATGCGTGACCCCCCGGAACCGGTCAGCCAGCTTTGCTCGGTGCCCATGCCGAACCACAGGGCGATCGCCAATGCTGCCACGGCGATGCTGATCTTGGTGAAATACTTCATCCATCCCGGTTCGGGCCGGTAGATGTTGTGCTTGCGCAGGTAATGAAACAGGATCGCGGAATTCAGGCACGCGCCCAAGCCGATGGATAATGCCAATCCGGCGTGCTGTATCCAGCCGATAAACAGCGCGTTCATCGCTTGTGTTGCGAGCAATGTGACGATGCCGATCTTCACAGGGGTCCTGATATCCTGCCGCGCGTAAAAACCCGGTGCGAGAATTTTTACCAGGATCATCCCGATCAGGCCGATGCTGTAACCGATCAATGCCTGGCTTGTCATCTGCACGTCGTGCGCGGCGAATGCGCCACGCTGAAAAAAAGTGGAAAGCAGCGGCACGGCGATCATGCCCAGCGCCAGCGC
>JACREA010000134.1 GCA_016218465.1 Nitrosomonadales bacterium
CGATGCCGGAAATCCTGCTCGGCGTATCGCTGCTGCTGTTTTTCATCCAGGCGCTGAATCTCACGCTCGGCATGCTGTCCATCGTGCTGGCCCACATTACGTTTTCCATCGGCTTCGTCGCGGTGATCGTGCGGGCGCGGCTGTCCGGCATGGACGAAAGCATCTTCGAAGCGGCGCGCGACCTGGGCGCGTCGCCGTGGGAAACATTCCGTTATGTCACTTTCCCGCTGATCCTGCCCGGCGTGGTCGCGGGCGGGCTGATGGCGTTCACGCTGTCGATCGACGATTTTGTGATCACCTTTTTCACCGCCGGTGTGGGCGTATCCACCTTGCCTCTGCACATCTACTCGATGATCAAAATCGCGGTGACACCGGAAGTGAACGCGGTATCCACGCTGTTGATGCTGCTCACGCTGACGATGATTGTGCTCGCATCACGATTCGCCCCGGATGTGCTGAAGGGGAAAACATGAGAACCTCAAATTCAAAACAATTTAGCCACAGAGAACACAGAGATCACAGAGAGAGCACCGGTTTTGCGAGTTGGGCGAAAAGCTGCCCATCCCTGCCTAAACCTATTCTCTGTGTACTCTGTGGCTTATGGTTTGTTTTTGCCGCACCCCTTGCACAAGCTGCCGACGTGCTGCATTTGTACAACTGGAACAACTACATCTCCGAAGAAACTGTCGCGCGCTTCGAGGCGCAATGCGCCTGCCGCGTGGTGCAGGACTATTACTCCGACAACGAGGAGATGCTCGCCAAGCTCGCTGCGGGCGCGACCGGCTACGACCTGATCGTGCCGACCGGCAATGCGATGGAGTCGCTGATCCGGCAGAATGCACTGCTCCCGCTCGACAAGAGCCTGCTGCCCAATTTGAAAAATATCGATCCGGCCTATCTGAACACCGCTTTCGATCCCGGCAACCGTTACTCGGTGCCGTATGCCTATACCCTTACGCTGATCGGCTATAACCGCGAAAAAATCCACGAGCTTGATTTGCCGGTCGATAGCTGGGCAGTGATCTTCGAGCCGCGCTATCTGGAAAAACTCAAGGGACGCGTCACCGTGCTCGACAGCCAGCGCGAGCTGATTGCGGCAGCGTTGAAATATCTCGGCTACCCGGCCAACGATACAGTTGAGGCGCACTGGAAACAGGCGCGCGACCTGATCATCCGCGCCAAGCCTTACTGGGCGGCTTTCAATGCGTCGAGTTACATCAAGGAGCTGACCGTCGGCAACATCTGGCTGGTGCATGGCTATTCCAACGACATCTTCCAGGCCGACCTTGATGCGCAAAAAGCCGGGCGCAGCTTCCGCATCGTCTCCGCCATTCCCGAGGAAGGCGCGGTGCTGTCGCTGGACTCGATGGTGCTGCACAAAAGCGGGCCGCGCCCTGATCTCGCGCACCGCTTCATCGACTTCATGCTGGACGGGCGCAATGGGGCTGAGCTCACCAACCTGATTGGTTCCGGCAATCCCAACTGTGACGCGCTGCAATATATCAAGCCGGAAATCGCGAAAAACCCCGCAGTGTTTCCCGATCGGGTGCAGCAGGCGCGGCTGGAAATGCTGCGCGACCTTGATCGCCATCAGCGCCGGGTACTGTCGCGCATATGGACCGAAATCAAACTGAGGTAATTGCCGGCTGGGCATCATGAACCATCGATGTCCATACATCAACAAATACGCAAAGGAGAAAAGCCATGAATACAGTGCCAGCAGGAATTCATACTGTCGCCATATTCGGCGGCAGCGGCGCAACCGGGAAAGCGCTGATATACCATGCCCTGACCAGAGGAATCAAAGTACGCGCATTGGTGAGAAACGCGAACTCCATGAACATGAAATCGGGGCTGATCGAAGTAATTGAAGGATCGCTGGCAAGCGCCGACCACGTGGATTTTTGCCTGAAGGGCTGCGATGCGGCTATTTGCATATTCGGGCACCGTCCGCCTTATACCGGCATCTTCTGTGAGGACGCAACCAGAACCATCGCCAAGTCGATGCACAAGCTCGGGATAAAACGCCTGGTTTGCCAAACCGGCGGAATGATCGGAGATTACCCAGCCAACAGGACGCTTCCCTTCCGGTTAATGGTAGCCATGTTCAACCGGCGTTTACCACTCGTCGCCAGCGACCGCACAGGACAGGAAAATGCCGTCCGGCAAAGCGGCCTTGACTGGACCATTGCAAAACCCTCCGGGCTTACCAATGGAAAAGCAAATGGAAAATGGCATGCGGGGCCGGATGTCCGGGTCAGTTTATTATCATCGATCGCACGTGATGATTTGGCTGATTTTTTATTACAGGAAGCATTTAATCCGCAATTCGCAGGCCAGGCGGTTTTCATTCGCAGCTAACCGGCCATGCACGCAATCCTTCATAAGCTTGAAGGCGGAGACCGGCGCTCCATCGGCAGATCGGAAGAGGTAGTGTCGGATGTTCTGAAAACCCCCAGCCTGTTTGGTGTATTGATTACGGGGCTGTCAGCCGAAGACGCGATCCTGCGCATGCGTGCAGCGGACGCAATGGAAAAAATTTCAGCGATCCATCCGGAATATTTGTGGCCTCACAAGAAGCTCCTGATCGAGCTGGCCGCCAGTTCCAGCCAGAAGGAAATGCGCTGGCATTTGGCGCAAATGCTCCCGAGGCTCAAATTAAATCAAAATGAAAAAAAGCAGGTGGTCAACATTCTGATGGCGTATTTCAGCGACAGTAGCAGCATAGTCAAGACGCTTGCAATGCAGGCGCTTGCAGATATTGCGCGCGCGACACCAGAGTTGCGCCCGTCGGTTCTGGTTAATTTACAAGAGCTCACCCTCATCGGCACGCCAGCCATGAAGGCTCGCGGCAGAAAGCTTTGCGCCGAAATGAAACGAATGCCTTCTGTCCCATCTTGAAGAAAACTAAGTGACTCCCGGCAGAGCCGGGGTCACTTAATTTTAATGCCGGAATTCGAATGGCTTATTCCAACCTACTTCGCTGATAATAGCCGAACAATAATGCCAAGGTGAGACATAAGCCAATCAAGCCAAGCCTAATGGCGCGGTGTTCAAATTCATAAAAGGGCGTGTAAGCAACATTCGCTGCCATGAAAAACAACCCCAGCATTGCAAGCCCCTGATAGAACTTTTTCCAGAATGTGTTTTCGGCAAGTCCCTTTTGCTGCAACCAAAAGGCTATCCGCCAGCCCATCATACCGGCGGCGATCCCCAGAAACGCTCCAGCAGCAACATCGATAGGCCAGTGCGCACCTACCCCAATGCGGGAAAATCCTATCCCGGTAGCCAAAGTGAGGGCTCCCCATCGCCACGCGGCTGGAATAATGGGCAACAAGGTGCATATACCAGCAAAAGCTGTAACGGTGTGACCAGATGGAAAAGAACGGTAATTGAGTGTTTCCCCCAGGATGCGCAGGGCTTCAGCGGGCAGCACACCGGCGGGACGAAGCGTTCCCGCAATCTCTTTGAGTCCTTGCGATACTAAAGTTGCCAGAACCAGCACGATGGCAAAAACCACCAAATACAGAGATAGTTTTTCAGGGGTTTTTCTGCCCACAGCCATCCACCACGGCAAGCTAATGAGCATAATCATCCACAGCATCACATGCGTATCCCCCAGATAGGTAAGGGTGATCATGGTGGTATCCCATACCGGAAGCAGCGAATCAGGCAGTGCGCGAGGAATGGTGGTGTTAATCCACAAAAAACACTGCCGATCCCAGTTTCTACCCCACAGGCTAAGTCCTAGGGTAATCAACATGAGCGGGGGCAATATAAAGCGCATTTTACCCAACGCATGTTCGTAGGAAATGACGGGCGAGAAAGAATCGGACGGGGTATTGGTCATGGAAATGGTACGTTCTCAATAAAAATATCGCGCTGTTTCTTGAAAAAAATTGAATATCGCCAAGGAAGGAGGTATTACCCACTCTGCATCCTTTGATAAAAAATTCGATATGTTGCTGAGCTCAATCAATATTGAAAATATCCAATTGTTTATTATAAATATCACTCCGCATCCCAAAAGCTCCCATCACACTGTGAAATACATTGTCCTGCGAGTAATTTGCACCCTTGCCAATATCATTATTATCGATGCCTTTTTGCTTCTTGAATTCATCCGACATCCACACTATAAAAGGCACTTTCTTTTGAACATCTGGCGCAATCGAATAGGGGGCGCCATGGAGATAAAGACCGAATTCACCAAGTGATTCGCCGTGATCGGAAACATGTAGCATCACCGTCGGCTGTTGAAATGTTTTTAACAACTCAATAACCCGATAAAGGAAGTGATCGGTATATAAGACAGTATTGTCATAGGCGTTAACCAACTCTTCATTGGTGCATTTTTGCAAATCTACTGAACTACATACTGGCTTGAATGCCATAAATTTGCCCGGATAATTCTTGAAATATGAGGGGCCGTGACTACCATGTTGATGTAAGACAACAAACGTTTTATCTTCCGTTGAATTCTGCAAATCTTGATTAAGATCATGGAGTAGTACTTCATCGTAGTTACAGTTTTCCTCCTGGCAGGTTTTCCGGAGAACCTCAGCGCGCTGATAATGATTAATTTTTAATATGGGTTCACCCCAATTGTCGGAACGCCAAATCACATTGACCCCGCTTCTTTGCATATAGCTCGGCAATGGCTCATATAAGGTCATTAAGCTTGTGTTTGAGCCCAAGTGGGAAAGCATGCACTCAATTGACGCAGTTGTGTAAGTTGAACAAGCGGTTGTTTCCGGCAATGCAACCACGGCGGCCTTGGCAAGCATGGGATTCGTCGGGCGCGGGTAACCATAAAGTGAAAAGTTCTGCGCTCTTGCTGATTCTCCTATTACCAGAATGACAATCGCTTTGCCGGAGCCAATAAAATGCGCAGCAGGCAACAAGGTTACCTGGCGTGAAGCCCTGAAATAATTCCCGTGATACCACCTTATCGAGTTACCAACATAGGACCAGGGCATGATCATTCCGCCAAGCTTACTGCCGTTTTTGTCTATCCATAACCATGTTTTCGCATTGGCAAAACTCCACCCCAAGCCTAAAAATAAGACAATAAATAAATAAATAAATCGTTTATAAAATTTGACCTTCTGGATATTAAGTCTTGACAAAAGAAAGCATGGCAAAACCGCATACACAAAAATATAAATAAGTAACTTGGGGTGAAAAAGCTCCGCTGCTTCTTGAAGGTTGGAATTAAATACATTCCCCATCATTGTTCTATCAAGAATGACATGGTAGGTCTCTGCAAAGTAAAGGGCTACGGCATTGCCGCATACAATAAGCATGCAAACGGGTTTAACCAAGCACTGGGTAACCAAGGCAATAATGGCAAGAAATAGAGAGGAAACAAAGACCACCAAAACAAACAAAGTGAGCAGAGTCAGAATTCCATTGAGAGAGAGGTAATCCAGAGTATTGACTGCAAATAAAAACAGAAGGCGATGGTAGAAAATCGCGTTACCTAATGCAAATACCGTAATGAAATTTATTGTATTAATATCGGTATAAGATTTCTCGCCAATTGCTTTTGCTACTTTCAATAGCCAAGAACTGGCCGTGTCAAAGCTATGCCTCCAGCCATTTATTGGTGCCATACTGTGTCCAGGAATAATAGTCAAAAATCAAATTTTCATTCTTGATTGTACCGCGAAAATGCGCGAACTGGATTTGCCGTTCGATAGATGGACGGTGATTTTCGAGCCGCGCCATCTGGAAAAACTCAAGGGGCGCGTTACCGTACTCGGTAGCCAGCGCAAGTTGTTCGCTGCAGCGCTGAATTATCTCGGCTATGCAGCCAACGGCATGAGCGAAACGCACTGGAAACAAAAATGGAGCAAATGCCTTTTGCCCACTCTTGAAGGAATTCAAGCTGCAATGAATGAAGGTTTTTGCAGCGCCACTTATGCCTGTTATGCTATACATTTTTTGAGGTCAATAAATGAAATATCCAGATTTTTTTGACGCAGTCCCCAAGATCGATTTGTATGATCCACTTGCCGAATTCCTCGGCGCATCCGAAAACGGGATTCTGCAATACGGCTATATAGATGCAGTAAAACTGGCCGGCCACTCCTGCCCGACGGTCGCTTCCGCCTATTGGTCTACCTGCAAGGCGCTGGCGTATCTCTATCCCGATACGCTCCCGGTGCGCGGCGGGATCAAGGTGGAATTCAGCGAGGACATCACTACCGGTGTTACCGGCGTGATCGCAAATGTGGTCAGCATGCTGACCGGGGCCATGTCGGAAAACGGCTTCAAGGGAATCGGCGGACATTTCGACAGGCGTGAACACCTGTTCTTCTCGGCGGGAATACCTGGCGAAATGCGCTTCACCCGGCTGGACACCAATCAATCAGTGCTGGTGGAATCAAATCTGCAACATGTTCCCTCTTCGCCGCGCGTGTCCGGCCTGTTGGCAAGCTGCATCAGGAATACCGCAAGCGGGGAAGAAACCGCGGAATTTCGCCAACTTTGGCAGGAACGGGTACGCCGCATTCTACTGGGGCATCGCGATGATCCGGCAGTCTTTGTGTTAACCCCGGGTATTAGCTCCGGTTCGAGTGCCGCATGAAACGCAGCGCAGCCCTGCAACCGCTATCGCGGGAACATCACACCGCTTTGACCCTGGCGAAGGCATGCTGCCGTACCGCCCAGTCCGGCACTGCGGATCAAGTGAGTGCAGCCTGCCAACGCGCAATCCAGGCATTCACGAATGAACTGGAGCCGCATTTTCTGGCCGAAGAGCAGACGCTGTTGCCGCTGCTGAAAGGCGCGGATACCCAACCGCTTGTCCAGCGTACATTGGCAGACCATCAACAGTTACGCGCGTTGCTTAAGGATTTGCTGCAGAATGATGCCGATGCATTGGACAGCTTCGGCAACTGCTTGTCGGCTCACGTGCGATTCGAGGAACGCGAACTTTTTCCGGCACTTGAAAGCATCATCAGGTAACTTACTTGCGATACCCAGACAGACCAATCAACAAACGCACGACGCCGTAGCTGAAGCGTGAGACCATGCGGTCAAAAAAGTTGAGTGACGCGCCGTATTCGTCACCGATGCGCACCGCATCTTTGGTGATTGCTGCCTCCAGGCTCGCGCGCAACTCACCGGCAAAGCCGGCATCCCGTATGACGAGATTCGCCTCGCGCGCCAGCAACAAACTATATGGGTCGATATTGGAGGAGCCGACGGTCGCCCACTGCCCGTCAACCACGGCAACCTTGGCATGAAGATAACTGGGCTGATATTCGTAGATCTCGATGCCTGCCGCCAGCAGCCGGCCATAAATCGCGTGCGTCGCATAATGCTGTATCCAGTATTCAACCTTGCCTTGCAACAGCAGCACTACGCGTACACCGCGTTTCGCGGCCTGGATCAAGACGCGCCGGAAAGCCCTTCCGGGCAGGAAGTAAGCATTGGCGATAATTATTTCGCGCTGCGCGCCTGACATAGCCTTCAGGTATGCCCGCTCGATTTCGCGCCGATGGCGCACATTGTCTCGCAAGGCAAGCGTAATGTCGGGCGTGGTTGAACGCCTTTTCGCAACTAGATCGGACCATACTATTTTGTTGCCGCGGCGTCGAAAGTTAGCCCATGACAACACGCCCCACAAATGCCGCATGGTTGCATGAATCTCGCCTGCCACTTCGCCTTGTATGCGCACGGCATAATCCAGTTGCGGCGACGTCAGATCGGTGTGCCCGGGAATATCGTTGATGATATTAATGCCGCCAACAAAAGCCACCCCGCCGTCCATTACCGCCATTTTGCGATGCATCCGGCGCAACCGCCGGTGCCGGTTACGGCGCAGCGTAAACGGGGAAATTTCGCGCCGGAACCATTGCACCCCGGCCCCCGCTTCTCGAAGTTCATCCACCCAATGCTGCGGCAACTCTGCCGACCCATAGCCATCCAGCACCAGATGCACCTTCACGCCGCGCGCAACGGCGCGTCGCAATGCATCAGCAATCATGCGCCCGGTTTCATCCGCTGCAAAAATATAGGTTTCCAGGTAAATCGATTGCTGAGCCGCATCGATATCGGCGCGCAATTGCGGAAAATATTCCGTGCCGTTCCGCAGCAGCGTAATTTGGTTTCCTGCGATCTGATGGTGGAAAGCCGTCACGCTTCAACCTTGCGATGCCCAGACAGCTTGGCCGAAAGCGCCGCATGATCGGACAGGCGTTGCCAATTACCGCCGACATGCACTTCGCTTTGCAGCACGCTGAATCCGCGAATATAGATACGATCCAGGCGCAGCAGTGGCAGGGCTGCCGGGTAACTGCGCGCCAGCGTTTCGCCGCGAATATGAAACACGTCATGCACATCCAGTTCGCTGGCCAGAGAGCGGCTCATGATATTGCGCCAATCGTTGAAATCGCCGGCAATGATCAGCAATGCATCATGCGGGATTTCATTGCGGACATACTCAATCAGAGCGCGCGTCTGCGCCCGCTTGCCTTTGGCAAACAGGCCAAAGTGAGCGCACAGGCAATGCACACGCTGCCGGTCTGCCAGTTCGATCTCGCAATGCAGCAGCCCCCGGCTTTCAAAGCGATGCGCGGAAATATCCTTGTTAAACGTTTGCAGGATCGGAAAGCGGCTGAGAATCGCGTTGCCATGATGGCCCTCCTCGTACACCGCGTTCTTGCCATAGGCGCAATGCGGCCAGACTTCCTCCGCAATGAACTCATGCTGCGCGCACTCCGGGTAATTGTGATGACGCTCGGGATGGTGCGTGTGCTCGCCCTGCGCCTCTTGCAGGAAAACGATGTCCGCATCCAGCTCGCGCAGCCGCTCGCGTAGCTCGTGCAGCACCACCCGGCGGTTGAACTGCGAGAAGCCATTGTGGATGTTATAGGTGGCTATTTTCAGTGTGCGCATGATGCGTCATTTTACCCAATCATCGAGGAAGGATGGGAAAGCGTTCCGATAAAGTTTGGCAAGAGTCAAAGCATGATGCCTCTCGTGTATCGCGCTTCGTTAATCTCTGGAGCCTTTCCGGAACACGAATGGCCCCATATCCTTCGACAGGCTTGTATGGTGTTTCAGGCTCATTCCTGTGATGAGGCGCAACATCCCAACAGAGCCAAAGCAAACATGGACTAAAATGACACAATGTTTACTGGCAATTTCACTACCTCAAGCACTTTAACCGGGTGGCTAACGCAGCTCGGTATCGCTGCGCTCTATGCGTTGTTGTTCTATATCACCAATCTCTTTTTTGAGATCAGCAGGATTGCCTGGCATTTCGAGCCATCATCCGGGCTGGCGCTGGCTGCGCTGCTGATTGGCGGAAAGCGATATGCATGGGGTGTGCTTCTTGGCGCAGTTCCAACGCACATAATCTCGGGCGACTCCCTGTGGGAGGCAGTCATCATCGCTGCTGCCGATACGCTGCAGGCACTTTGCGGCGCTTGGCTGCTCACTCGCGGCGACAAGCTTGATTTGCGTCTCCAATCCATGCGCGCCTACCTGCGTCTAATCCTGTTGGGCGGATGCGCCAGCGTCACCCTCGGCGCCATGGTTGTAAACATATCATTGCTGGGTTCCGGATTTCTTACCGCCGGGAACTTTGTCCGGAACCTGTACTCCTGGTGGATGGGCGATATGCTCGGGGTCATCCTGGTTGCGCCATTGGTCATGGTTTGGTGGCGGACAGAAATCGATTGGCGTAACACGGAGCAAAACATAGAGGCGGTCATGCTGATCGTCCTGGCAATTTTTATTGGCCAAATAATTTTTTTAGGTTGGCTGCACGACAGTATCGGTCAGGTAGCCAAAGCCTACTGGATGTTCATATTCATTACTTTGGTAGCAACGCGGCTTGGAACCCGTGGGACAACGATAGCTTTGACCGTGGTGGCAGTCCAGGCCATGTCGGGCGCAATTCTCGGCACGGGTTTCTTCGCCAATGATATTGCCGAAAGCCGCCTGTTGAATTACTGGTTTTTTGCGGTAATCTTGTCCGTGGTCGGCATGACGCTGGCAACGCACTTTGCCGAGCGCAAACGGATGGAAAGTCAACTGCGCAACCTTTCCGCGCACCTGCAGAACGTGCGCGAGAAGGAAATGGTCCGTATAGCGCGCGAAATCCACGACGATCTGGGAAGCACGTTGACTGCACTGAAAATGGAAATCTACATGTTGAAAGACGGGCTATCCATGATTATGGATGCGAAGCCACATCTTGAACACATGGAGTCAATATCGCAATTGATCAAAGCTGCGGCAGGCATCGCGCAGCGCATTATCACCGGGCTGCGCCCGACCATACTCGACGATCTTGGCCTGCTGGCGGCGCTCGAATGGCAAGCCGGGCAGTTTCAAAAATTCAGCGGCATCGAATGCCGGGTAAACTGTATCGGGGACAAGGGCGATCTGGACCAACCACGCTCGATTGCGCTGTTCCGTATTTCCCAGGAAGCGCTTACCAATGTGGCGCGGCATTCCGGCGCATCCAGAGTAGAAATCGAATATCACCACGGCGATGGGGAAATTGTCATGTCGATCATCGACAATGGGCTCGGCATCGCGGAAAACCGCGCCGGTGCCTCAATATCCTATGGCATACTTGGCATGCAAGAGCGCGTCCATCAATTAGGCGGCACGGTCAACTTTGACACGACACCAGGTGGAGGATTCAGCGTGACGGTAATATTGCCGCTAACTGCCAGCCAAGAGGATGAAACATGATCCGCATCATGGTCGTCGACGACCATAACATCGTGCACCAGGGATTGACTTTCATCCTGGAGAAAAGCCATAAGATGAAAATCGTGGCGAGCTGCACCAACGGCGCCGATGCCCTGAAATGGCTTCACGGAAACGAATGCGACGTGGCGTTGGTCGATATTGCCATGCCCGGCATGAGCGGCATCGACTTGCTCAAGCAGATACGAAAGGAAAAACCTGGATTGCCGTTGCTGATCCTCAGCGCCTATCCTGAAGACCAATATGCTGTGCGTCTCATCAGGGCCGGTGCGGCTGGCTATCTGAACAAGGAATGTGTGCCGGAGGAAGTGGTGAATGCGGTGCATAGCGTGGTGAAAGGCAAAAGATACATCAGCCCGGCAGTTGTCGAAATGCTTGCCGACGAACTCTCAAAACCGGAGGGAAAGCTCCCGCATGAAACCTTGTCAAACCGCGAATATCAAATTTTCCTGTTATTCGCCTCTGCCAGAACCATTACAGAAATTGCCGTCCTGCTGAAGTTGAGCACAAATACCATCAGCACCTACCGCAAGCGCATCCTGGAAAAAATGCACCTGAGCAATAACGCCGAAATAATGCGCTACGCCGTCAAAAACCATCTCGTGCAATAACTCTGAAAGCGGCAGTTTCACTGGCTGCCATGAATGACAGCACAACAGGAACCTGACACTCCAGCCGCACCTGTGCTTTTCGTAATCCCCACTCACGCATGCCCCCTCAATGCTCCTGCGCCCTGTCACGTAAATGGTGACAGCATGTTTCATTGTCAGTTACAAAAGAAACAGGCAAATACCGATACCCGCACCGCCCACTTACGAATATCGTCAACATGTCTCAATAATGTACAAAATCACTATGGATTCAGGATTGACAGAGCAGATGAGTATCGGAAATGCAATCCTCGATTCTGATCATAAGGAGCTGCTTGGCATGATCAGGGAAATCGACAGCGCAAGTAAAGCAAGGGATCATTTTGCCTTGTTACGATCAGTCAGACAGGTCGGCGCTTGCATGAATCGCCATTTCCTGAATGAGGAATTATTGGCGAATTCGCTCCATATTCCTTTCGCCTTGCACAAGATCACGCATCAAAATATGCGTGATGAAATTGTTCTCATAAGGCATCAAATAGTAAAAGAAGGCGTTGTGACTTTACATATGGAGCAATACGCTCAATTTTTACAGGATTGGCTGATCAACCACATCGCCGATGAAAACACGCAATTGATGAAATCGGTGCTGCAAACCCGTCCTTACGACTTCAAGCTTGAAGGAATGGGGTTGATGCAGCGATAGGGATCGCTACGCCCGGCCAACCATTCGGGTTCCCCGTCCGCTCAACCGCAATTCAGACGTTGCCTATCCCCCGTGTCGGCAAGTTGATCTGCCTGGCAAAATCCAGCATGCGCTGGATTGGCAGTACGGCGCGCCGGCTGATCTCAGGATCGACGTGTATTTCGTTGCATCCGGTTTCCAATACCTCGGCCAGATTGAACAGCCCGTTCATCGCCATCCACGGGCAATGCGCGCAGCTCTTGCAGGACGCGCCCCTGCCTGCCGTCGGTGCTTCGATAAATACTTTGTGCGGCGACAGAGTGCGCATTTTGTGCAGGATGCCGTTGTCGGTCGCAACGATGAATTCGTTGGCGTCCAGTTGTTGAGACGCTTTGATGATTTGTGTGGTGGAGCCGACCACATCGGCCAGCGCAATTACCGCAGCGGACGATTCGGGATGCACCAGTACCTTTGCGTCGGGATGCTGCGCCTTGAGTTCGGCCAATTCGCCAGCTTTGAACTCATCATGCACCATGCATGAGCCTTGCCACATCAGCATGTCCGCACCCGTCTGTTCCTGGATGTAGTTACCCAGGTGGCGGTCCGGCGCCCAGAGGATTTTCTTGCCCTGCTCCTTGAGATGCTTGACGATGGGTAATGCGATGGAGCTGGTCACCATCCAGCCGGCGCGAGCCTTCACCGCCGCGCTGGTATTGGCATACACCACCACGGCGCGGTCGGGATGCTCGTCGCAGAAAGCACTGAACTCGTCCGCCGGGCAGCCCAGATCCAGCGAACAGTTTGCATCCATGTCCAGCATCAGCACACGTTTTTCCGGGTTCAGGATTTTGGCGGTCTCACCCATGAAGCGAACCCCCGCCACGACGATGGTCCTGGCCGGATGCTGATGGCCGAAGTTGGCCATATCCAGCGAGTCGGAGACGATACCGCCGGTGGCTTCCGCCAAGTCCTGCAAATCCGGATGCACGTAATAATGCGATACCAGCACCGCATTCTGTTCCTTGAGCATGCGCTTGATGCGCGCGATCAGCTCGGGCTTTTCAAACGCTTCCGGCTCGCGCGGCACTCTTGCCCATGCAGCCGATGTGTTGCAACCGGGATGATCGTAATCGACTTGAATGACTTCAGCGTGATTCATCAGGAAGGATTTTCCAGGTGGCCCGAAAACTTGTCGACACGCTGATCGGAAAGCAACGCTCTTCTTACCTGACCGCGCAGCAATGCTTCGACAACGCGCAGCCGCAATTGAACAGGTGAAAATTCTATATCCAGAGGATCGATCGCCAGCAACTCGCCGTCTGTCGCTGCCACGGCATGTGCGGAGCGTACAGGTTCCTCGCCGGACAAATATGCGAATTCTCCAAAAAAATCTCCGCGATCCAGAGTTGTCAGCAGGTTGCCTTTCCTGAAAATATTGATCGTACCCGATACGACTATATAGAAGGACATGCCGAAATCGCCTTCGCTCAGAATGGTATCGCCAGCCTCCACTTCCTGCCATTTTGCAATCTTCACGAAATTAAGCATATCCGCATTGGAGAAACCCCTGAAAAACTCCAAGCCCCTCAGCGACTTATAGTTCGGGTGCGTAAGCGCCATTTTTGAGTCGTCGGCTTCGCGTTCCTTAAGATGACGTTCTGGACTCAGCTGTGCCTGGTAGGAGCGCAGCTTGAGCGTGTTGGCGAGAATTTCCTGTTTCTCGAGCAAAGCCTCGTTTAACTGATTGATGCTATCCAGCAAAGCACGCGTATCATTTCCGGCATTCACCTTTGCATGGCGCTCTGATGCCTTTTCGTCCGGTTTTGCCTGCCCGCCTTGGACATAGGCGGAAACTTGCTGCGTCAGTTTGAAATAATCCTCTTCGACTTTTTTCTGGCGCGCTATCGTCGTCTCCAGTTTCGAGCGCACTTCCAGCAACTCTTTTTCAAGCTCAATGCGCTGTTTATTCTCAATCTCGGCGTCTTTCGATGCCGGATCTTTTCTTAATACCGCACCGGTTCCAGCGCCGCCTTTTTCTTCAATCACCCCATAAGTCTGCAAACGCGTGAAAATCTCGACCAATTTAACCCTCACGCTGGGCGGAATTTTTTCAGCAATTTCGGCGACACTGGCTTTGCCATCGATCAGCCCAACCAATAGCCTCGCATCGCCGGTGATCCTGCCCTGCGGTTTATCAAGCAGCGCTTTTCCCAGATTGGTTACTATAAAAACTGTTGTTTTGTTCATCCTCCGGTCTCCGTGTGGCCACAGCTCCGGCCAGCCAATTGCACTATTGCTGCACGATTGCTCGGTGAAAATACTTTCTCAGCCGCATCCTGCCATGGCAGCCATTGGAAGTTCAAATGTTCGCGCAAATCCAATTCAACAGCAACAGGTTGCGGCAGTTGCATACCGAACACATGCTCGGTGTTATGAGTAACATCAGGGGGGTAACGATACCGCCAATGCGGGTATATTTCATAGACGTTTTGCGTCTGCCAGTCGGTCAACGTGTATTGCCCAGCATTCAACACGACATCCAGACCCGTTTCTTCGCGCACTTCACGGATTGCCGTATCGCGCAATTCCTCGCCCGCTTCACAGCTTCCCGTCACAGACTGCCAATATCCAGGATGGTCGGAACGCTCCAGCAACAGCACTTCCAGGTTGACAGTGTGGATCACAACCAGAACCGAGACTGGCTGTTTATAAGGTGTCATATGCTAGGCAAAAAACACCCAGAACGATTTCTTGCGCTGCCGCCAATACACTACTGTGTCAGCAAACAGATCCAGCGCAATTTCTCTGTCATTGGCAGAAAGCCCAAGCGTGTCACTGGCATTGCGCAACAGCAGCACATAACCGGAAGCCTCATGCCAGGACAAATCACACAATGCGTCGGCCAGCGCATCCCAATTCGCA